>NZ_JAFMPL010000119.1:0-23020 GCF_019038455.1 Nocardia noduli | reverse complement strand
CCCCACCCCCGCCGACGCGGAAACACTCACCCCCACAGCCATGAGCTGACCGAGCGGAGGACCCATGACCACAGAACACATCGATGGCATCGACCCCACCATTCCCCCGAGCGGCCCCGGCTGCGTGGAATGCGAAGCGACGCGGGGCTGGTGGGTCCATCTGCGCCGGTGCGCCCAGTGCGGTCACGTCGGTTGCTGCGACACCTCGCCCTCACAGCACGCGTCCAAGCACGCCGCGGAGACCGGTCATCCTTTCATCCAGAGTTTCGAGCCCGGTGAGGACTGGTTCTGGAATTTCGGATCCGAGGAGATGTTCGGCGGCGGTCCGGAGTTGGCACCGCCGCACAGTCATCCGGCCGATCAGGGCGCGCCGGGTCCGCGCGACCGGGTGCCCGCGGATTGGCAGCAGCACATTCATTGACGATCCCGACCCGATCGGCGCTCACGCACCCGGTACGCTGCACCGAACGCGCCGGAGGCCCCCGGCGCCTCGAGCCACCCGGGATTGCAGAAGATGAAGAGAATTTCCGTCATCGTCGTGGCCGCCGGAGCGGTGGCTCTGATGCTGACAGGTTGCGGCGGGTCGGAGGAGACCTCCGACGCGAGCGGCCTGCGCAAGGGAAATACCGATTCCAGCGCGACGATCACCTCGCGTCCGACCTCGACCGGCGCGTTGCCGACCTCGGCGGATCGCGCGCCGTCGGCGACGACGTCGTCCGCGCCCGCCGCGACGACGCCGCCCGAGCCGACCGGCCTGCCCGCGCGGGCGTCGGATACGACGTGCGCGCAGTTCAAAGGCCTGGACAGCACCGAGGAGAAGGCCGTGATCGAACGGATCCTGGCCGAGAATCCGGACAGTCAGTTCACCGGCAGCCCGAATGTCGCGCTGGGCACGGCCAAATTGGTGTGCTTGGCGTCGAGCAACGCGAGCCGGACGGTCGCCGCCGCGGCGGGAATCGCCGTCAGGAACTGACCCGCGCCGCGCGGGCGGGCAGAATGGCACGGTGGCAGAACTGGCGCTCACCGCTCGCTTGAATTCCTCCGCCGCCGACGCGAGGCGCGGGGTGGTGCGGTTGCATCCGGAAGCGTTGACGGCGCTCGGCCTGCGCGAGTGGGACGGTGTGACGCTGGTCGGTTCGCGGCGTACGGCGGCGGTCGTCGGGGTCGCACCGGCGGGGACGCCCGCCGGGGTGGCGTTACTCGATGACGTGACGTTGTCCAACGCGGGTCTGCGCGAGGACGCGACCGTGGTTGTGTCTCCGGCGACGGTTTTCGGCGCGCGGCAGATCTCGGTGAGCGGGTCCGTGCACGCCACGAGCAGTATTCCGGCCGCGACGCTGCGGCAGGCGTTGCTCGGCAAGATCGTCACGGTCGGCGACACGGTGTCGCTGCTGCCCCGCGAACTCGGCCCCGATATCCCGTCTTCCGCTGCCAGCCAAGCACTTTCGCGCACCTTCGGCATCGCGTGGACGACCGAGCTGCTGACCGTCACCGCCACCGATCCGTCCGGCCCGGTCAGCGTGCAGCCGAATACCGCGGTGACATGGGGGCAGGGTGTGCTGGCCGCGCTCGACGCGGCGGGCAGGTCCGAGGAGGTGGCGCCGCAACTCCGCGCGGCCACCGGTGATGCCGCGGTGGTCGCGGTGGAGGATCTGGTGGGCGCGCACACCCAGGCCGCCAAACTCGCCGAATGGCTCAGTCTCGCGCTCGACGAACCCGAACTGCTCAAGACGCTGGGCGCGGCCCCCGATCTCGGTGTGCTGATCAGCGGTCCCGCCGGTGTCGGCAAGGCGACGCTGGCGCGGTCGGTGGTCGCGCCGCGCCGTCTCGTCGAGATCGACGGTCCGACCGTCGGCGCGGCGGAGGGCGGGGCGAGGTTGCGCGAGGTGGCGTCAGCGGTGGCCGAGATCGCTTCGGGCCGAGGCGGCATTCTGCTGGTCACCGATATCGACGCTTTGCTGCCGGCCCAGGCCGAACCGGTCGCGACGCTGATCCTGGATCAGTTGCGCGCGGCGGTGGCCGGACCCTGCGTCGCGTTCGTGGCGACGACCTCGCATCCCACGGCACTCGATCCGAGGTTGCGCGCACCGGATCTGTGCGACCGCGAGCTGACATTGGCGCTTCCGACCGCCCCGGTGCGCAAGGCACTGTTGGAACAGTTGTTGCGCAAGGTCCCGACCGGCATCCTGGAATTGGACGATATCGCCGCGCGCACACCGGGTTTCGTCGTCTCCGATCTGGCGGCGCTGTGCCGGGAGGCGGCGCTGCGGGCGGCGTCGCGGGCCAGCAGGCAGCAGTCCGAACCGCAGCTGACCCAGGACGATCTGACCGGCGCGCTCGAGGTGATCCGGCCGCTGTCGCGTTCGGGCACAGAGGAACTCGCGATCGGCAGCCTCGCGCTCGAGGATGTCGGCGATATGGTCGAAACCAAACAGGCGCTGACCGAAGCGGTGCTCTGGCCGTTGCGGCATCCCGATTCCTTCGCCCGTCTCGGCATCGATCCGCCCAGGGGCGTCCTGCTCTACGGTCCGCCCGGATGCGGCAAGACGTTCCTGGTGCGCGCGCTGGCGAGTACCGGCCAGTTGAGCGTGCACGCGGTGAAGGGCGCCGAACTCATGGACAAATGGGTGGGTTCCTCGGAGCGGGCGGTGCGCGAGTTGTTCCAGCGCGCACGCGATTCCGCGCCCGCGCTGATCTTCCTGGACGAGGTGGACGCGCTCGCGCCGCGTCGCGGGCAGAGCGGTGATTCCGGTGTCGGCGATCGGGTGGTCGCCGCCTTGCTCACCGAATTGGACGGGGTCGAGCCGCTGCGGGATGTGGTGGTGCTCGGCGCGACGAATCGTCCGGAGTTGATCGATCCGGCGCTCCTGCGTCCGGGCAGGCTGGAACGCCTGGTCTTCGTGCCACCGCCGGACGCGGACGCCCGCCGCGAGATCCTGCGCACCGCGGGGCGGTCGGTGCCGCTGGCCGACGACGTCGACCTTGCCGCACTGGCGACCGATCTGGACGGGTATTCCGCCGCCGACTGCGCGGCGCTGTTGCGCGAGGCCGCGCTGGCCGCCATGCGCCGCGACGTGGACGCCGCCGACGTGACCTCCGCCGATGTCGCCGCCGCGCGCGCGGCGGTCCGGCCTTCCCTGGATCCGGATCAGGTGGAGTCGTTGCGTCGATACGCCGACAAGCGCGGATAGGGATTCCATCGCCCCGGTTGGCTAATCCTCATAATCGGCCTCTCTCAGTCATTTTCCGCCGTGCGACATGACCCGGCGATATCCGGGCAATCACCTGTTCGGCACCGCGGTCCGGGTAAATTCGGCGGCGTGCGACGCATCGGCGACACCTTCGACGCGATCACGGCCTGCTGCGGGGCCGCGGTCGGCGCGGTCGCGCTGGCGCTGCCCATCACCTACGCGTGGTCGGGCGAGAGCACGTCGTACCGGCTCGCCGCGCTCTACAACAGCGTGCCGCGCGGCGCGGCGATCGGGGTGATCGTCGCCGCGACGGTGGCCGTGCTCGTCACGACCTTCACCCGTCCCGCGACGGCGTGGGCGGTGGCGCTCGCCGGTTCGTTCGGGTTGTTCGTCAATCACCTCGCGGGCCGTCACACCGCCGCACCCGAGGTGCTCACCACCCAGGACTACGTCGACGCGATCTGCGGCGGAATCCTGCTCGGCGCGCTCGGCGCGGCCGCGTTGCGCAGGCCGCTGCCCGCGTTCGGATTCGCACTCGGCAGTGTGGGTTTCTTCGTCTTCGGCGATCTCGCCGAATTCCTCGATATCCAGGCCATGGACCCCTACGCCGTGATGGAGACTCCCCCGACCTGGCTTATCGGCGTCGCGGTCGTACTCGTACTGCTGAGCGCGATGGGCAATGCCGTGCGGCGCGGGCAAGTCCACGATCCGGACGAACGGGTGGAACTGCCGATCACCCCGATCCTCGCCGCCCTGGTCTTCGCGCTGCCGGTGCTCGTCGGCACCGAATGGCTGTCGCGACAGTACGACCGCCCGGGCGGGCACACGATCGATATCGCCCTCGCCGTCATCGCCACCGTGATCGCGGCGACCGTGGCGGCCATGCTGCTGCCGCGCCGCGACGGTGTGGCGATACTGCTCGCCGCCGCCATCGTGCCCGCCGCCGACGCCCTCGGCCCGACACCACGGCCGGACTGGATGCTGGCCGCGGTACTCGTGGCGACCGGCCTCGGCATCGTCGCGGGTTTCAAGGCGCCCGTGCCCGGCTTCGGACTCTTCATGGTCGGCGCGCTCTCGGTTTTCGCGATCGTGGTCGCGCCCTACGACAACACCGTGATGTACGCGACCGGAAGTATCGCGCTGGCGTTCATCGCGGGCTATTGCTGCGGATGCGTCCGACCGTGTTACGTGCCGAGCGGCGTGCTCGCGATCTCGGCGCTGCTGCTGCCATCGATCGTCACCGCCATGCCGGAAGAGGGGGATCTTCCGGTCAGGGACGCGATGGCGGGTGTCGGCACCGCGGGTAAGACCGCGCTGGCGATCACCATCGGATGCGGACTCGCCCTGGCCGGGCTGTACCGGCTGCGACCGCCGAGCCTGCCCCGACCGCTGGCGCCCGCCCCGACCGGCGCGGTTGCGGATATATAGCCCGAACGCGAATGAATGGCCTACGCCATATGCGGCGAGGCCGCGAAAGATCCAGTCGCCACGTAGGGTTTACTGGCAGTACCCCGCCGCTACTACCCGACGGAGTGCAGTTTGCTCGCAATCCTGCTCGCGCACGCGTTCGCCGCGATAGCGGCACCGCTGTGCGTGCGGGCGTTGGGACGCAACGCGTTCTATCCGCTCGCGCTGGTCCCACTGGGCGGATTGAGCTGGGTCATCGCGAATTGGGGTAGTACACAGCAGGTTCGGATCACCTGGGCGCCCGCGATCGAGATGAACATCGATCTGCGCTTCGATTCGCTCAGCGCCATCATGGCGGCCCTCGTGCTCGGCATCGGCGCGCTGATCCTCTGTTACTGCGCCAGGTATTTCGAGGACGACGAACCGCGCCTCGGCGTCTTCGCCGCCGAACTCGTCGGATTCGCCTTCGCCATGTTCGGGCTGGTCACCAGCGACAACATGTTGTTGCTCTACGTCTTCTGGGAAACGACGACCGTGCTGTCGTTCCTGCTGGTCGGGCACTACGCCGAACGCGCGTCCAGCCGCAGGGCGGCATTGCAGGCCCTGTTCGTGACCGCGGCGGGCGGGCTGTCCATGCTCGTCGGCATCATCATCCTCGGCCAGTCCAGCGGCAGTTATCTGCTCTCGGATCTGCTGGCGCGCGAGCAGCCGCCGACCGGCGTCGCGGTGAGTGTCGCCGTGGTGCTGATACTGGTCGGCGCGCTGAGCAAATCCGCGATCGTCCCGCTGCATTTCTGGCTGCCAGGCGCGATGGCGGCACCGACGCCGGTCAGCGCCTACCTGCACGCCGCGGCGATGGTGAAGGCGGGCGTCTACCTGATCGCCCGGCTCGCGCCGGTCTTCGCGCACAGTCCGCCCTGGCATCCGCTCGTGCTGACGCTCGGTCTCGCCTCGATGCTGCTGGCGGGCTGGCGCGCGCTCCAGGTCACCGATCTCAAACTGGTGCTCGCCTTCGGCACGGTCAGCCAGCTCGGTTTCCTGGTCGTGCTCGTCGGTATCGGCACACCCGACGCCGCGCTGGCCGGTGTGGCGATGGTCGTCGCGCACGCGCTGTTCAAGGCGAGTCTGTTCATGGTGGTCGGCATCATCGATCACGGCGCGGGCACCCGCGATCTGCGTCTGCTGTCCGGGCTCGGCCGTCGCGAACCGGTCCTGCTCGCGGTGGCGTCGCTCGCGGCGCTGAGCATGGCCGGTATCCCGCCGCTGATCGGCTTCGTCGGCAAGGAGAGCGCACTCGGCGCGGTCCTCGACGCGGACGTGCTCGCCTGGCCCGCGCGGGTCGCGCTCGTCGTCGGGGTGACCGTCGGCTCGGCGCTGACCCTCGGTTACAGCGCCCGGTTCGTCTGGGGCGCGTTCGCCGACAAACCGGGCCAGGAACACACCCGGACCGAGGAATTCGGCACTCCCGAACTCGGCTGGCACGGGCCGGGAGCGCTGTTCATCGCCCCGCCCGCGATCCTCGCGGTGGCCGGTCTGATCGCCGGTCCCGCCGCCGCCTGGCTGGACGGCGTGCTCGGCCCCTACGCCGAAACCCTGCCCGGCACGTTGAACACCCACCTCGCGCTCTGGCACGGATTCACCGCGCCGCTCGGGCTGACGGCGGTGATCGTCGTCGCGGGCACCGTGCTGTTCCTGCAACGCGGACGGATCGTCGAGACCACCCACCACGTGCTCGGCAACGCCGACCGTGTCTACGACGCCACGCTGCGCGCGATGGACCGGATCTCGCTGCGGATGACCGGTTCGGTGCAGCGCGGTTCGCTGCCGCTGACCCAGGCCACCATCCTCGGGACGCTGATCATCCTGCCGACCGTCGCGCTGGCACTCGGCACCCGCACCGGTGTGCGGCTGCGGCTGTGGGATTCCCCGCTACAGGTGGCGATCGGCGTGATCATGGCGGCGATGGCGCTCGGCGCGACCGTCCTGCGCAATCGGCTGGCCAGCGTGCTCGTCGTCGGCGTCACCGGCTACGGCTGCGGCGTGATCTTCGCCCTGCACGGCGCCCCCGATCTCGCGCTGACCCAATTCCTGGTCGAGACACTCACTCTGGTGATCTTCGTGCTGGTGCTGCGCGCGTTCCCGGCCGAGATCGGCGCGGCCCGCGCCACCCGCTTCAAGGTGCGAAGGGCGCTGCTCGCCGCCACCACCGGCGTTGTCGTCGCGGTGCTCGCCGCCTTCGCGACCGCCGCCCGTTCCACCGAACCGATCTGGCATCGGATTCCCCGGGCCGCCTACGAACTCGGCGGCGGCAAGAACGCGGTCAACGTCCTTCTCGTCGATATCCGCGCCTGGGACACCCTGGGCGAGATCTCGGTGCTCATCGTCGCCGCCACCGGCGTCGCGTCGCTGGTGTTCCGCACCAGGCGCTTCGGCACCGCGCCGCGCGCGGTCGACTCGCCCCGCTACGACCCCGATCTGGTGAGCTGGCTGCCCGCGTCCAGACTCATGGCGCGCGAGGACCGTTCGATGGTTCTCCAGATCACCACCCGACTGCTGTTCCCCACCATCATGGTGCTCTCGATCTACTTCTTCTTCTCCGGCCACAACGCCCCCGGCGGCGGATTCGCCGGTGGGCTCATGGCAGGTCTCGCGCTGACACTGCGCTACCTGGCGGGCGGACGATACGAATTGGGCGAGGCGCTTCCCGTCGACGCCGGGCATCTGCTCGGCGCGGGGCTGGCGCTGGCCGCGGGCACCGCGACGACCTCGCTGCTGCTCGGCGCGCCGCCGCTGTCGTCGGCCATCGTCGAGATCACCCTGCCGCTGATCGGACACGTCAAACTGGTCACCGCCATGTTCTTCGACCTCGGCGTGTACCTGATCGTGGTCGGTCTCGTCCTCGACGTCCTGCGCAGCCTGGGCGCGCGCCTGGACAGCGAACTGGGCGAGACCACCGAAACCGCTTCGCGACGCGGAGGTTCCGGGACGTGACCTCGAATCTGACGCTGCTGATCCTGATCGGCGTGCTCGTCGCGTGCGGGGTGTACCTGATCCTGGAACGCACCGTGTCGAAGATGCTGCTCGGGATGATCCTGTTCGGCAACGCGGTGAATCTGCTGATCCTGACGGTCGGCGGACCGGACGGCAGTTCGCCGATTCTCGGCACCGCGCAGGACGACGAGCGGACGATGGCCGATCCGCTCGCGCAGGCCATGGTGCTCACGGCCATCGTCATCACCATGGGCTTGGCGGCGTTCGTACTCGCCCTCGCCTATCGGTCCTACATCCTCACCACCACCGAGTCACTGGAGAACGATCCCGACGACGTCGAAGTGGCGACGCGCCGCGACCGAGAGGATCCGGAAGATTGAGCCTCTCCCCCGGCCTGTTACCGGCGCTGGCGCCGCTACCGGTGCTCGTGCCGCTGCTCGCCGCCGCGGCGACCCTGGTCTTCGGCAGGAAACCGCGCATCCAGGGCACGGTGGTACTGCTGGCGCTGAGCGCGGTCGTCGTCATCAGCGCGCTGCTGCTCTACCTCGCCGATCGCGACGGCACCACCGCCGTCCAGGTCGGCGGTTGGGAAACCCCGATCGGCATCACGCTGGTGGTCGATCGGCTGTCGGCGGGCATGCTGCTGGTGTCGTCGATCGTGCTGCTCGCGGTATCGCTCTACGGTTCCGGCCAGAACATCCGCGACGGCGGTGCCCGGCAACCGACGTCCATCTATCGACCCACCTATCTCGTACTGACCGCGGGCGTGTGCGCGGCCTTCCTCGCCGGTGACCTGTTCAACCTGTTCGTCGGCTTCGAGATGCTGCTGGCCGCCTCCTTCGTGCTGCTCACCGTCGGCGCGACCGCGCAGCGAATCCGGGCGGGCGTGGCCTACGTCATGGTCTCCATGCTGTCGTCGCTGATCTTCCTCGTCGGCATCGGACTCGCGTACGCGACCAGCGGCACTCTCAATCTCGCGCAACTCGCGGTCCGGATGGAAGGCGCGCCGCAGGGCGTGCGGACCGCCGTCTACGCCGTGCTGCTGGTGGCTTTCGGCATCAAGGCCGCGGTCTTCCCGCTGTCGAACTGGCTGCCCGACTCGTACCCCACCGCGCCCGCGCCGGTGACCGCGGTCTTCGCGGGCCTGCTCACCAAGGTCGGCGTGTACGCGATCATCCGGACCCACTCGCTGATGTTCCCCGACGGCAGTTTCGACACGGTCCTGCTGGTCTGCGGACTGCTCACCATGGTGATCGGCATCTTCGGCGCGATCGCGCAGAGCGATATCCGCAGGCTGCTGTCGTTCACCCTCGTCAGCCATATCGGCTACATGATCTTCGGCGTCGGACTCGGCAGCGCCGCCGGGCTCGCGGGCTCGATCTACTATGTGGCGCACCACATTCTGGTGCAGACCACCCTGTTCCTCGTGGTCGGCCTCATCGAACGCCAAGCCGGTTCGACGTCGCTGCGCCGACTCGGCGGACTTGCCGCGGCGAGCCCGATCCTCGGTGTGCTGTTCCTGATACCGGCGCTCAATCTCGGTGGCATCCCGCCGTTCTCCGGTTTCATCGGCAAGGTGGCGCTGTTGCAAGCCGGCGCGGCCGACGGCAGTGCGCTGGCGTGGACGCTGGTGGCCGGGGCCGTGTTCACCAGCCTGCTCACCCTGTACGTCGCGGCGCGAACGTGGGCCAAGGCGTTCTGGCGACCGCGCGTGGAAGCCCCGGAAGGTCATCTCACAGCCGCGAATCCGCCCACCCTGATAGAGGATTCCGAAGACGTCCTCTACGACGAGCGCGCCGATCCCGGACGCATCCCGCCGCTGATGCTCGCCGCGACCGCCGCACTGGCCGCGGTCGGCCTCGCCCTGACCGTGCTGGCGGGCCCGATCCTCGGCATCGCCGACCGCGCCGCCGCGGACCTGTCCGATCCCGGCGTCTACATCGGCTCGGTACTCGGCGACCAGGGGGCGACGCGATGAACGGCTCACCGTCGCGCCTCCTGAATCGGGGCAATGTGATCAGGGCGGGGCTGCTGATCTGGCTGACGCTGGTCTACATGGCGCTGTGGGGCGATCTCAGCGTCGGCAATCTGCTCGCCGGACTCGTCATCGCGACGATCGTCATGGTCGCGCTGCCCTTGCCGACACTGCCCGGCACCGGGCATTTCAATCCGCTGCCACTGGTCGAATTGGTGGTGGTGAGTTCGTATTACGCGCTCGAATCCAGTTTCCAGGTGGCCTGGCTCGCGGTGCGTCCCGCGCCGACACCGGTGTCGGGCGTGCTGCGGGTGAACCTGAGCACCCGCTCCGATCTGGTGCTCGTACTGTGCACCGACCTGCTGAATCTGATTCCCGGCACCATGGTGCTCGAGATCGACCGGCAGCGCTGCGTGGTCTACGTGCACGTCCTCGACGTGAGCAGTGACCACGCCGTCGACAAGTTCTACCGGACCACACGGAGGCTGGAACGACTTCTGGTCGACGCCTTCGAACGGCCGGTCCGCAGAACCCCGCCGCCGGAGGTGAACCGATGACCGTCGCCGCTGTCATCGCGGCCGTATTCCTGGCCGCCGCAGCCCTGCTCACCGCCTTTCGAATACTGGCGGGCCCGAATACGCTCGACCGCGTCGTCGGCATCGATTCGCTCATCGCGATCGCCGCGTCCGGACTCGCGGTGTGGGCCGCCTACAGCGGCGACACCGACGTCATCCCGGCGATCGTGGCGCTGGCCCTGGTCGGGTTCCTCGGCTCCGCCGCCGTCTCCCGCTTCCGCGTCAGGGACGACAGTTGACCGCGCTGGAATGGATATCGGCCGTGCTCATCGTGCTCGGCGCGTTCCTCGCCTTCACCGCCGCACTGGGCATCCTGCGTTTCCCCGACACCCTCACCCGCATGCACGCCGCGACCAAACCCCAGGTCGTCGGCCTCATCCTCATCCTCCTCGGCACCGGCGTCGAACTGCGCGACGACGCCAACGTCTGGATGCTCGGCCTGACCGCCCTGTTCACCATCCTGACCGCCCCCGTCATCGCCCACCTCCTCGGCCGCACCGCCTACCGCGAACAACGTCACCGCGACGGCATGCTGCGCGTCAACGAACTCGGCGACGAACTCGATTGATCCGCCCGGTACTCGAGCGGCTCATCCGGCACCTTCGCGGCGATGTCGAGTTCCACGCACCCATCGAACGGACGCCGGGCGAACGGCTCAGCCGACGGGTTCGGGGCTGATTCGCGCGGGGATCGCGTCGCGGTGGGTGGCGAACCAGGTGGCGTGGAAAGCGGCGGCGAAACCGGCGAGCAGGGCGAGGATGATGGTGCCCGCCAGCGCCGGATATTCGGCCATGGGGACGGCCAGGTAGCGGTAGGACAGCAGCAGGGTCGCGAGGACGCCGACACCGGCGGCGACCAGGCGGACGCGGAACCAGCCCCAGCCGCGTTCGGGTTCCCGCAGTACCGATTCCACGGTCAGGCACAGGATCGCGCCCGCGACCAGGTCGACGCCGTAGTGGTAGCCGAAACCGAGCGTCGCGGTGAGGGTGGCGACCAGCCAGAACGCGCCGCCCCAGCGCAGCCACGCGGGGGCGCGACCGCCGTCGATATCGCGGCGGGTGTGCAGGAAGACCGACAGCGCCCACGCGGTGTGCATGGACGGCATGCAATTGCGCGGCGTCACCTTGTCGAAGGGCATCGCCGACGGGTTCCTGTCGATGGGTGGCACCACATTCGGCCAGTAGTTGCCCAGTTGCAGACCGTGACCGTCGGCGCCGAAGGCGAACATCGGACCGACGACGGGGAACAGCAGGTAGACGATCGGACCGAGCAGTCCGAGGACGAGGAACGTCCGCACCAGATAGTGCGTCGGCCACTGCCCGGTCGGCACGACCCTGCGCAGTTGCCACACCGCGACCACGATGGCCGCGACGGGCAATTCGATGTAGACCCAGTGCAATACCGCGTACACACCGGGGCCGAGCGCGTCGACGACCCGGCCCATCAGCCACGACGGATCGCCGAGGGCGTGATCGGCCAGCATCACGTAGTGATCGAACACCTCCGGTCGCGTCACCACGGTGACGTGCAACCAGACATCGCCGACCTTGGTGGCCAGGATCAGCAGCGCGCCCAGCGCGGCGGCCCCCAGCGCGTTGCGCCGTTCGACCCCGCTCCAGCGCAGGAAGGCGGTCACCGCGATCGCGGTGAGCACGATGACGGCGCCGTTGCCGACCGTCGGCGGATCACCCGCGAGCAGCCGCGCGCCCGCACCGATCAGGTCGATGGCGACGGCGGCGCTCAACGCGACGACCCGGCGCTTGGTCGAGAGGCCGACCAAGGCAAGTACCAGTCCGGCCCACGGCACCGACATGGACTTGGGGGTGCCCGCGTAGTCCTTCCACAGGCTGGCCAGCGGTCCCTCGAACCCCTGCCCGGCCGCGGCGATCTGCAACGCGACCAGCAGCACGACGACGCCGGATACCGCTGCCACGGCCCAGATCCGGGCCGGGGGTGCGGATATCCGCCGCGCCGAATTTCCTACGCTGGAACCCGGGTCCTCGACAAGCACGTCGACCATCGTAAACGGGGGATGAACGCAATCCCCCTCCTGATCTGAACAGAAGCCGACCGACGCGGTCCGGCGACCTACTGATCGAGCTCTCGCACCAGGGCGTCGACCACCGCGACCAGGTCACCTTGCGCCGCTGCGGCCACCTTGCGCTGACGCTGGTACGAGGCCCCGCGCACCGGGATCTCGGCCACCAGCGCCAATTCGTCGGCGCAACCGAGCCGCTTGGCCGTCGGTTCGAGCCTGTTCAGGATTTCGGTGAGGTCGTCTGTGACCAAACGCTCATTACTCTCGGAATCCACGATGACGATCGCGTCCAGCCCGTATCGCGCGGCTCGCCATTTGTTCTCCTGCACATGCCACGGCGGCAGCGTCGGCAACTCCTCACCGTTCTCCACCCGCTGGTCGAGATCGACGATCAGGCAGTGGATGAACGCGGCCAGAGCCGCCAGTTCCGCCCTGGTCGAGGTGCCGTCGCAGATACGCACCTCGATGGTGCCCCATTTCGGCGCCGGCCGGATATCCCAGTGCATGCCGCCGAGCTGTTCGAAGACGCCGGTCTTGAACTGGTCGTGCACGAAATGCTCGAACTGGGTCCAGTTCTCGAACTGGAACGGCAGACCCGCGGTCGGCAACTGCTGGAACATCAGCGTGCGATTGCTGGCGTATCCGGTGTCCGCGCCCGCCCACATGGGTGAGGACGCCGACAGCGCGAGCAGATGCGGATAGGCGAGCAGCAGCGAGTTCAGGATCGGCAGGACCTTGTCCCGGTGCGAGACGCCGACGTGCACGTGGACGCCCCAGATCATCATCTGGCGGCCCCACCACTGGGTGCGCTCGATCAGTTCGTCGTAGTGCTCGGAGCGGGTCAGCTGCTGCGCGGACCACTGCGCGAACGGGTGGGTGCCCGCGCAGAACAGGTCGACGCCCAGCGGGTCGGCGGCGCGGCGCACGGCGTCCATCGTGCCGTGCAGATCCTCCACCGCCGCGCCGACGGTGTCGTGCACACCGGTGACGAGTTCGACGGTGTTGCGCAGCAATTCCTTGGTGACCTGCTGTTTTCCGTCCCAGGACCGTAGATCGCCGACCTCGTCGAATACGGCGGAGGCGGTGTTGGACAGATCGCGCGTCACCTTGTCGACGAGCGCGATCTCCCATTCGATGCCGATGGTCGGCCGGGGCGAGCCGGTGAAGGGAACCTGTTCAACTCTTGCCCTGGCCATCTCGCACCTTGTCTAAGCGATGACGCCGCAAGCGACGCGGCCGCCCGCGTCCCCTGTCGCGAGCGTGGTGTCGTCCGGGCCCGCGATACCGTCGGCACGGACATAACGGTTGGGGATGTTGCCGAAGTTGTCGGCATCGGCGTGGATGATCAGCGCCTTGCCCTTGATGTCGGCGAGGGTCACCGAGTCGGTCGTGGTCACCAGGGTGCCCATACCGTCCGAACGCACCTCGAGGGAGGTGAGGTCGCCGCTGGCCGGATGCGAGTTCGCGCTGCCGACCTGGAGGTGACCGCCCGCGGAGAGGAAATCGCCCGCGCCGCCGCCGGTCGGGGCGACAGAATTCGCCTCGCATTTGCCGACACTGTGGATATGCAGACCGTGGAAGCCCGGCCGCAGTCCGTTCGCCTCGACCTGCACCTGGAGGTGATCGCCGGAGGCGGTGATCGTGGCGGTGGCGACCGATTTACCCGAAGGATCCTTCAGATCCACCTTGGCGCCCGGATTCGTCGAATCACTGCCGTGCTGCTCGCCGAAATCGGCGGACGGCGGAGCGGCCGCTCCCGTCCACACGGGCGGGGTCGTTCCCTTGACATCACTCGACTCCTGGCTGTTAGAACAGGCAGCGAGGCCGAAGACCGCGACCGCAAGCACCGGGGTCACAGTCCGCCAGGACGGGCGACGAGTTGTGGACGGGGCCATCGGGGAACTCCTTTACGAGTACCGAGTTTACGAGTAAAGCTGGGTGGACAACGTTCGTTACCGGACAAGATGATGCCACGCCCGCCGTGTCACACCGTGACAGGGCCGTGTGGCTCGCAGCACTCGAACGTCAGTTACCCGCCAGAATGACGACCACACCGGCACCCTGATCGACACCGGCGGACTTCGGTTCGGCGGGCGCGCCCAACTGCTGCGCGATCGCCAGCGCGGCTTCCCGTTCCCCGGGTGAATCCCCGTAGTACACGGTGGTTTTCGCGATATTGCCGTTGGCGTAGTTACCGGAGGACACATTGGTCCAGCCGTCGGCCTGCAACTGACTCGCGGTCCGCGAGGCCAGCCCCGCGACCACGCTGTTGTTCAGCACACGCACCGGCACCGCGCGATCCAGCGCCTCGGCGGGCGGCGGCGCGGAGGTCGTGGCCTGGGTGGTCGTGGTTGCGGTGGTCGTGGTTGCGGTGGTCGTCTCCGCCGTCGTCGTGGACGCCGCGGTCGCGGCGGTGGTGGTGACGCGTGCCGCCGTCGTGGTCGGCGCCGCGCCGGTGGCGTCGGTCGACTCGGCGACGGTCGAGTCGTCGGCCTCCGAACTCGACAGCGACATCGCGCCGAGACCCGCGAAGACGATGGCCAAAGCGATCAACACCATCGCCAGCGCGCGCAACGGTGGCCCGCCGGAGGTGGGATTGGGGTAGCTCACGGTGTCGACCCTAGTCCCACATCGGGTTCCGAGGTCGGCATCGCGCCGCCGAGTCGGGTCATACCTGGAAACCGAGACGCCGGGCGGCCCTGGCCTTCTGCCTGCTCGCCCGCAGGCGGCGCAACCGCTTCACCAGCATCGGGTCCACGGCGAGCGCCTCGGGCCGGTCGACGACGGCGTTGAGAACCTGGTAGTAGCGGGTCGGCGACATGCCGAACAGCTCCCTGATGGCCTCTTCTTTCGCGCCCGCGTACTTCCACCACTGCCGTTCGAAGGCCAGGATGTCGTGTTCACGACGGCTGAGGCCGCCTTCCTCCTCCGCCGCCGGAGCGCCTGCCGCCGCGGCCTGTGCATCCCCGCTCACGGAAGGGCCGTCCTGGCTCCCGGGAAGATCCCGTGCCGCTGCGCCGTCCATCCTGCTCCCTCGCCGAGTGACCACCAGAGGAAAATGGTGCTGTACGTCGCGAAACATTGAACCACGGGACCGAGGGGCGTCTCAGCCCAGTTCCCGGCGTGTTGATTACCCGGGAGTAGCGGTGTGTCGCGGCCGGTCGACACGCGGTAACGGCTGGATCGGCACCCAGTAGGCTTATCGCCCATGGCAATCCTCCCCATCGTGATCGTCGGTGACCCCGTGCTGCACAACCCCACGGCGCGAGTAACCCAAACCCCGGAGGAACTGGCCGAACTGGTCGCGGATATGTACGAGACGCTGGAGGCTTCCAACGGCGTCGGGCTGGCGGCCAATCAGGTCGGTGTACCGCTGCGCGTGTTCGTCTACGACTGTCCCGACATCGGCCAGGACGGCACACCGGAGCGGCGTAAGGGCGCCGTGGTCAATCCGGTGCTGGAGACTTCCGAGATCCCCGAGACCATGCCCGACCCCGACGACGACGAGGAAGGCTGCCTGTCGGTTCCCGGCGAGCAGTTCCCGACCGGGCGCGCCGAATGGGCCAGGGTCACCGGCATCGACGAGCACGGCGATCCGGTGGAACTCGAGGGCAAGGGCTTCTTCGCGCGGATGTTGCAGCACGAGGTCGGCCATCTCGACGGATTCCTGTACGTGGACGTGCTGATCGGGCGCAACGCCCGCGCGGCGAAGAAGGCGATCAAACGCAACGGCTGGGGCGTCCCCGGGCTGAGCTGGATTCCGGGCACCGTGCCCGACCCGTTCGGGCATGACCACTGAGCCCGCGCACACGGAGCACTCCGTGGCCCACGAACGAAAAGTAGCGATAGGACGGCGGGTGGTCATGCGGTACCGGCTGCCCCCGGGTCAACCACAATCGCTCACCGATGTGATCGGCGAACTGGTCGCGCTCGACCCGCCGACGGTCCGCGCCGCCGACGGCCGACTGGTGTCGGTCACCGACGACCGGGTCGTCGCGCTCAAAGCCCTGGGCCCGAGACCCATTCGCACCGGCGAGATCCGCACGCTCGAAGCCGCGGCCGCGTTCGGCTGGCCGGGCATGGAGTACGAGTGGATCGACGGCTGGCTGGCGCGCGCCGGGAACGAGTACACCTACCGCGCGAATTCCGCTGTGCCGCTGGGACAGCACGGCGTACCCGCCGATCTCACCACCGAGACCCTGCTGCGCATCGACGACTGGTACACCCTGCGCAACCTGCCGTTGCGCCTCGCGCTGCCCGATCGTCTCGCCACGGCGCCGCCCGGCTGGCCGATCGAACGCGAGACGGTCGTACTCGGCCTCGATATCGAGAATTTCGTGCTGCCGCAGGGTCCGCCGATGGTGCGGTTCGCGCCCGCGCCCGACGACGCGTGGCTGTCGATGTACCGGTCTCAGGGTGAAACCCCCACGGATCAGCCGGATTCGGCGTCGATCCGCGAGGTGCTGACCGCCGTGCACGAGGGTGAACTCGGCTTCGCCTCGCTCGGCGTCCCCGCGCCGATCGCGATCGGACGTGGCGCGCTCACCACCGCGCCCGACGGACGCCGGTGGATCGGGCTGAGCTGTCTCACGGTCGCGGCCGAGCACCGCAGGCACGGGCTCGGCTCCTTGATCTGCGCGGAATTGATCCGCTGGGGCCACGGCCGTGGCGCGACCCACGCCTATCTCCAGGTCACCGCGGACAATGTCGGCGCGATCGCGCTCTACCGCGACATGGGTTTCCTCGACCATCACAGCTACCGTTACGCCGCTCCCCCGTCGTGACAGCCGCGCGAAAGAGCGTAGAAAAGAACCTGTAGGCCGTGCGGTCCTGTGGGCCCATTGTGAAGGAAGGCATTTCGTGCGTCTCGCGACTTGGAACGTCAACTCGATCCGTTCCCGTATCGATCGGGTGGCGCAATTCCTCGACCGCCAGGACATCGACGTGCTCGCGATGCAGGAAACCAAATGCCGCGACGACCAGTTCCCGTTCGAGCGGTTCGACGAACTCGGGTACGAGGTCGCCCACCTCGGCGTCAACCAGTGGAACGGCGTGGCCATCGCCTCCCGGATCGGGCTCGACGATGTCGAATACGCCTTTCCCGGTCAGCCCGGTTTCGACAAGGACGCGGGCGAATCCCTGATCAGCACGCCCGTCGTCGAATCCCGCGCACTCGGCGCGACCTGCGGTGGCGTGCGCGTGTGGAGCCTGTACGTACCGAACGGCCGGGCACTGGAAGACCCGCATTACACCTACAAACTGGAATGGCTCGCCGCGTTGCGCGCGAGCGGACAGGCGTGGCTGACGGAGGACCCGAAGGCCAGGATCGCCCTCGTCGGCGACTGGAATATCGCGCCGACCGACGACGATGTGTGGTCGACCGATTTCTTCCAGGGCAAGACCCACACCTCCCCGCCCGAACGCGAGGCCTTCGAGGCCGTCGTCGACACCGGTTTCGCCGATGTCATGCGGCCCTTCGCGCCCGGCCCCGGCGTCTACACCTACTGGGACTACACCCAGCTGCGTTTCCCCCGTAAGGAAGGTATGCGCATCGATTTCGTCCTTGCCTCACCCGAACTGGCGGGCAGGGCCGAGGACGCGCTGGTCGACCGGGACGAGCGCAAGGGCAAGGGCGCGAGCGACCACGCCCCGGTCATCGCCGAATTCCGCGACTGACCGGGAGCGCGTGGCACCCGCCCCGGCTCACACCGTGACGTAGGCGAATTCGTCGGCGGCCAGCGCGGCCCAGGTCGGTTGCGCGTCGACGCCGCGGTTGGCGAGTTCCTCCACGAGATCGCCTCGGTCCGGATCGTTGTCGTAGGGGCTGCGCGGGAACCAGTCCGGCCAGTGGTCGTAGGCGCGTTCCACCCGCACCTCGGCGCCGTCGATGGCGAAGCGGATGAACAGCCATCGGCCGTGCTCACCGGTCTCGGTATCGCGCAGCCGCCGCAACCCGGTCGGAATCTTGCGCGCGTTGCGCGGCACGCCGACCCCGATGCCGCGACCGACCCGGAACGCGAAGTCGATATGCCCGTACTCCTCGTACAGCACCCGGATACGGGCGACCATATCGACGAGTTCCGGACTCTCTGGCGGAACGGGGCGCGGCTTCTCGGGCGCCTCGACCATCGCGGCGACGAGTTGCCTGCGATGGTCGACCGGACTGAGCCTGCGCCGCCACCGCGGTCCGGTTCCCGCGACGGGAAGTTCCTCCGCCACCGGAGCCGACCCGGCGACGACACCACCGCGCGCGAGGAAATCGTATACCGGATCGCATAATTCGGGTTCGAGCACCGAAACCAGTTCCGACGTCACCGATCTCGTCTCCGCCGCCGCGAACAGCGCGGCGATCTCGGCACGGGTCACGCCGTGCAGCGATTCCGCGAAAAGTCCTACCAGTTGCTGCAATTCGAGCAGCGGATAGAGCGCCACCGCCGTCTCGTACTCCACGCGCAACAATTCCAGCTGTGCGGCGTGCCGCCACGCCGCGCCGTCCCACCAGCGCACGAAATCGATCACCTCGTCGAGCATCAGCGGCGTGAGATCGGCGATCGGCACCCACGGCGGCGCGCCCGCGAGCAGATCCTGCGGTTCGGCGGGCGCGACGTAGTGGTCGTCACGTCCCTGCCCGAACAGCACGGCGGTCCCGTCGACGTATCGCACCAGCGTGAACCAGTTCTCCGCCAGCCCCATGTCGAAGGTGACCCGACCGCCGACCAACTCACCTAGCTGCCCCGAACCCTCCGGATCCTGCACCACTTGGACCACAAGGGTGCGACCCCACAGAACATCCAGCGTCGGCAACTCGGATTGCATGCCCCACAACCTAATCCCCGCGACGCCGGTCGTCAGTGCCCGCGACCGTATCGCGACCATCACCTCCGGTATGCGGATCACCGGGAGCGGCGTCGGGCGGGCGGGTATGGTTGGCCGGGGAAAATCGCATATCGCCAACGGGGGCTCGCACCAGCGGGCTGAGAGGACGGCTAGCTCCACGGAGCGTCAGGGCCGTCGACCGTATGAACCTGACCGGGTAATGCCGGCGTAGGGAGAAACATGACGAGCACACCTGTCGACACCGTGACCACCGGTCCCATCGAAGGCAGCGTCAAATATTATCGCCAGGTCGATGACCTGCGGATTCCGGTTCGCCGGATCAACCTCACCAATGGTGAGACCTTCGACGTCTACGACACCTCCGGCCCGTACACCGACACCGCGGCCACCATCGATCTGGAAGCCGGACTACCCGCGCTGCGCGACGGCTGGGAGAAACCGCGGGTCGACGGCCCACCGACCCAGCTGGCCTGGGCGCGCCGAGGAATCGTCACCCCCGAGATGCGTTTCATCGCCGAGCGCGAGGGCGTGACGCCGGAGCTGGTGCGCGAGGAGGTCGCCGCCGGACGGGCGGTCATCCCGGCCAATCACAAGCACCCCGAACTCGAGCCGACGATCATCGGCAAGAAATTCCTGGTCAAGATCAACGCCAATATCGGCAATTCCGCCGTCTCCTCCTCGATCGCCGAGGAGGTCGAGAAGATGGTGTGGGCCACGCGCTGGGGCGCCGACACCATCATGGATCTGTCCACGGGCAAGAACATCCACGAGACCCGGGAGTGGATTCTGCGCAATTCCCCGGTCCCGGTCGGCACCGTGCCGATCTACCAGGCGCTGGAGAAGGTGAACGGCGACCCGACCGCGCTGACCTGGGAGATCTACCGCGATACCGTCATCGAACAGTGCGAGCAGGGCGTGGACTACATGACCGTGCACGCCGGTGTGCTGTTGCGCTATGTCCCGCTCACCGCCAAACGGGTCACCGGCATCGTCTCGCGCGGCGGGTCGATCATGGCCGCGTGGTGCCTGGCCCATCACCGGGAATCGTTCCTGTACACCAACTTCGCCGAACTGTGCGAAATCCTGGCGAAATACGACGTCACCTTCTCCCTCGGTGACGGTCTGCGTCCCGGCTCGATCGCCGACGCCAACGACGAGGCCCAGTTCGCCGAACTGCGCACCCTCGGCGAACTGACCAAGATCGCGAAATCCTTCGGTGTCCAGGTGATGATCGAAGGTCCCGGCCACGTGCCGATGCACAAGATCGTGGAGAACGTGCGACTCGAGGAGGAACTGTGCGAGGAGGCCCCGTTCTACACCCTCGGGCCGCTCGCCACCGATATCGCGCCCGCCTATGACCACATCACCTCGGCCATCGGCGCCGCCATCATCGCCCAGGCGGGCACCGCCATGCTCTGTTACGTGACCCCGAAGGAACATCTCGGTCTGCCCAACCGCGACGATGTGAAGGTCGGTGTGATCACGTACAAGATCGCCGCCCACGCCGCAGATCTCGCCAAGGGCCACCCGCACGCCCAGGACCGGGACAACGAATTGTCCAAGGCGCGTTTCGAATTCCGCTGGCGTGACCAGTTCGCGTTATCGCTGGACCCGGACACCGCACGCGAGTACCACGACGAGACGATGCCCGCCGAACCGGCCAAGACCGCGCATTTCTGTTCCATGTGCGGGCCCAAGTTCTGCTCGATGCGCATCTCGGCCGATGTCAGGGAGTACGCCGCACGCGAGGGTCTGACCGATGTGCAGGCCATCGAGGCGGGAATGGCCGAAAAATCGGCGGAATTCGCCGATGCGGGCAAGAAGGTGTACCTGCCCGTGGTCTCCTGATACCACGGCTGTTCACGGTTTCGTATTTCCGGGTCGATCGTTACCCGGAAATACGGACGCCGGGTACTCCGTCTCGCCCCCGGCAGCGGGATTACCCGGCGGCGACCGTCGCGGACATCGCATCGCCGCCCTGCGCAGGGGGCAGGACAGCGGGGAGTTGCGGTGTCCGCGACGGATCTGCCGATGCGGTGACCGCACGCGCCGGGCGTCCCGCGCACATCAGCGGATGTTCTGTTCGATCGAACGCCGCGCCGCGCGCGTGGTGCGCTCGATATCACCGGTGATCAGCCGATCCTGAATCACCCCGCGCAACCCGGAAATCAACAGGGTCGCAACAGCTTCCGGATCATCGACGGTCCCGATGCGCCGCAGAGCCGCCGACAGCGACGTGACGAAGGCGCCGATCGCCTCCACGGCGTAGCCCGCGTACGGGCTGTCCGGCGCGCACGCCGCGCCCAGCACTTGGAGCAGGACTCGCACGCTGGTCGACCCGTCGCCGGATGTGCTCGAATCGAAGAAGGCGGTCAGCCTGGCGCGCAGTGCCGTCGCGTCGTCCACGTCGGCGAACAGTGCGCCGATATCGGGACGCTGGGTGGCCAGAGCCTGGACCAGCAGTTCTTCCTTGGTGTCGAAGTAGTAGATGAGCATGCGCGAACTGGTCCCGAGCGCGGCCGCCAGCGGGCGCAGCGACAGTTCGGCGAGTCCGTTGGCTGCGATGTATTCGACGACGCCGTGCAGCAGTTCGGCGCGTTTGGCGTGGTCGAGTGGGCGGGCCATGGGTTGACTGTAGCGACTGCTACAGGTATCCATATCAGCGTGACTGTAACGATCGCTTCAGAAACTCGCCCTTCGGTGGTCGTCACCGGATACGCCGCGACCACCTCGCTGGCCGAGGACGCCGATACGACCTGGTCGGAACTGCTGCGGGGCCGCACCGGCATCCGGCGACTCGATGACGACTTCGTCACCGAATACGACCTGCCGGTGCGGATCGGCGCGAAGCTGCGGTCACATCCGGGCGACCGGTTGACCAGAATCGAGCAGCGGCGGCTGTCCTATGTGGAGCAGTTGGCGCTGGTCCTCGGCCGCGAGGTCTGGCAGCGGGCCGACGCCCCCGAGGTCGAGGGCGAGCGCCTCGCGGTGGCGATCGGCACCGGACTCGGCGGGGCCGACGCGCTGATCGACGCGGTGGACGCGATGCGCCGAGGCGGGTATCGCAAGGTGTCGCCGATGTCGGTGCCGATGGTGATGCCCAACGGCCCCGCCGCCACGGTGGGACTCGAAATCGGCGCGAAGGCAGGGGTTTTCGCACCGGTATCGGCATGTTCCTCCGGTTCGGAGGCCATCGCGCACGGCTGGCGGCTCATCAGCACCGGGGAGGCGGACGTGGTGGTGGCGGGCGGTGTGGAAGGCCATATCCACGCGGTGCCGATCGCGAGTTTCGCCATGATGCGCGCCATGAGCACCCGCAACGACGAGCCGGAACGCGCCTCGCGACCATTCGACCGCGACCGCGACGGTTTCGTCTTCGGCGAGGCGGGCGCGTTGCTCGTCCTGGAATCCGAAACCCACGCCACGGCCAGGGGCGCGCGCATCCACGGCCGGATCCTGGGCGCGGGCATCACCTCCGACGCCTATCACATCGTCGCCTCCGAACCGGGCGGCCTCGGCGCGGCACGGGCCATGCGCAAGGCGATACAGACTGCCGGACTGCGGGATTCGGATATCCAGCATGTGAACGCACACGCCACGTCGACCTCGATCGGCGACGCGTCGGAGGCCGAGGCGATCACCTCGGTGACACCGGACGCCTCGGTCTACGCCCCCAAATCCGCACTGGGACATTCGATCGGGGCCGTCGGCGCCCTGGAATCGGTACTCACCCTGCTGACAGTGCGCGATGGAATCGTCCCGCCCACACTGAATCTGGACAATCTCGACCCCGCGATCGAGCTGGATATCGTCACGGGAGCGGCGCGCACCCAACGTATCGACTACGCGCTGAACAATTCCTTCGGCTTCGGTGGACACAATGTCGCCCTCGCGTTCGGGGCGGCATAGGCGGCAGAAAGCAGGCAGTGTCCGGCCTTGCGGCGGTGCGAAGCGGGGCGATGCGGAGCGGCGGCCGGGCGCGGGGCGGCGCAGTGCGGGGCGGGGC
>NZ_JAFMPL010000118.1:0-23579 GCF_019038455.1 Nocardia noduli | reverse complement strand
GTCGACGGTCGGCCGGGCGGGTGGGGCGACGGCGTTATCGGAACAGCTCGCGGTGCCGCCGAGCGCGGTCACCAGCGTCACGAAGGTCATGACGGCACGATCGATTCGCATGGTCTTCCCCCGATTTCGTCCCCGGTGAACAAGGTTTCCGCCGGATCCGCGGGCCTCGTATGCCGGGCCCAGTCTGGTACGGAGGAACGGTGCGGGTCAAGGGCGAGTGGGGGATACGTGGCCGCTCGGTTCGGTTGTGCGCCGGAACGGAGGGCACGTCGCGAGGTACGGACGGGTGATTCATCGGCGCAACCGTGCGGGTCTGTCGGTACGGGTGTCCGCGGGGGGAGCGTTCGCGAGCCGGGTTCGGTGCCGGTCCGGCGCGGGTCTGCAAGAATCGGGGTGTGACCGATGTCGAATCGCCCACGGGAAGGCGGCCCAGCGCGGGGGCGCGGTTCCTGCGCTGCCATCTGCCGATGGTGGTGGTGACCCTGGTCATCCTGCTCGCCGTCATCTTCGTCGCCTCCGATCGCTGGCGACGTGGCGCGTTGTTCTTCGGCGGCGCCACCCTGCTGGCCGCGGCGTTTCGGCTGTGCCTGCCGACCGCGCAGGTCGGGTTGCTCGCGGTGCGCAGCAGACCCTTCGATGTGGCGGCGCTCGGATTGCTCGGCTCCGCCATCGTGACGCTCGCCGCGACCATCAGCACGGTCGGCGTCGGCTGACCGGTCGGTCCAGATCGATCAGGCCGAAGCCGTACGGACCGCCCGATCATCGCGAAAAGATCGGCAATACACCGTATTTCAGATCGCTTTCGATACCCCGTGCATCCCGTACCGCTCCCGCGCGACAGTGGGTGTGGTGGTTTCCAACCGTGCGGGCGGCGCGCCTTCGATGTGCTGGGCGAGAATCCGCCCCGCCATCGGCGCGATGAACGGGGCAGCTCGGAGCAAACCCGCCTTGTCGAAGCGGGTGAATGCCCACACCAGGGATTTGGCGGGTGGGGCGACGGCGAGGTCGACGATGCCGGGGCGGTCGACGTGGCCGAGTGTGCGCATCCATTTCGGTAGCAGTGCGATCGAGGCGAGCGAAAGCAACCGGCTGCCGACGTAATACGACATGCCCGCACCATTGCTTCGCGGTGTCCACAGGAGGTGGTGCATACCCTCTTCGGCGCGTTCGGAGCTGCACAGCCGGGGCCGGACCCGGGCGTAGTATTCGCGCACCTGCTCGCGTGAGCGCGGCACGTCCTCGGGTTTGCAGGTCTGCAATTCGGCCGCGACGGCGCATTCGGCCCAGTAGCGGGTCTCTTCTTCGGGGGTGAGCGGCCCGGGACCGAAGACCTCGTATGCCTTGAGTACCGAATGCCAGCCGGTGATATGGATCCACAGCTGGGTTTCCGGGCTGTTCGCGCTGTAGCGCTTGCCGCTGATCGGTTCGATTCCGGTCATCGGCGCGTGGATCCGCATCAGGTGGTCGGCGGCCTGGACGGCGGTGCGGCCGTCGGCGATCGCGACGAGCAGGAAGTAGGAGAAGGTGTGGTCGAGTCGGGCGCGGGGATCGGAGTAGATCCCGCGCGAGTCGGCGACGGCGGCGGTGAGGAACGGGTCGAAGTGTTCGAGCACCACCGCGCGCTGGAAGCCGATCACCGCGGTGGGCGCGGTCCAGATCTTCCAGCTCGGGGAACCGGGGCCGAAGAAGCCGTAGTCGTCGCGGCGCAGCGTGGTCGGATCGAAGTGCATCACATGCTCCTGTGCTGAGGGATGGGGCCGCGGCTCCCGGCGCCCCATTGAATACAACGCAACCGTAGCAATGGCGGCGAATCAATACAACGGGTGCGTAGGATTTGCCGCGCTTTCCGCATTCGACGTCGCTGCTGTCAGGATGGAGCGATGGAGGTGAGACGGTCGTGACCACACCGGGCCGGGTGCCGCGAGCCCCGGCGCAGACCGATCGGCCGCGCAGGCGCTACGCGCCGCGCCTGCCTCCGGCCGAGCGCAGGGAGCAATTGCTCGACGCCGCCTACGCCGTGCTCGGTCGGGTCGAGTTGCACGAACTCAGCATGGAGGCGGTCGCGCAGGAGGCGGGGGTCGGTAAGCCGGTGCTGTACACCGTCTTCAAGACCCGCGCCGAACTCGTCGCGGCCCTGCTCGATCGGGAGCAGCAGCGCGGGCTGGAGCAGGTGGCGCAGACCCTGCCGACCGACCTGATGGGCGCCGATCCGGTGGTCGCGGCCTCGGCGACGGTCGAATCCTTCGTCGGTGTGGCACTGGAGAATCCGACGCGGTGGCGGCTCATTCTCGCCGCGCCCGACCGCGCTCCGGGGGAATACCGTGAGGCGCTGGGGAATTCGCGCGCGAGCGTCTTCGACCAGGCCGAGGCGCTGGTGCGGATGGGCATCGCGTTGCAACCGCGTCTGGCGGGGATCGACTCGGCGCTGCTGACCAATTCGCTGCTCACCATCGCCGAGATGCTCGGCCGTCTGGCCGTCAACGATCCCGACGAGTATCCGCGAGAACGCATAGAAGGCTTCGTCGACGCGGTGGTCCGATTACTGGTCGGCCCGGTCGATTAGTTCGCTACTCGGCAGCGCACAATTCGATGACCGACCGCACGATCGGGAAAGTCCGCGCCTCAGCGGTTTTCGCGCGCCAGCCGCATGGTCTCGATCAGCAGTTTCGACACCGCCGCCGCTTCGGTCAGGAAGCCGTCGTGCCCGTCGCGGGAGTGCACGATCTCCAGACCGTCGCAGCCGGGAAGCAGTTCGGCCAATTCCTGTTGGGTCCGCAGCGGATAGAGCCGATCGGAGTCGACGCCGCCCACCACGCACGGCACCGGGGTCGAGGCCAGTGCGGCGGCGACACCGCCGCGTCCACGGCCGACGTCGTGCCGGTTCATCGCCTCGGTGAGCAACACGTAGGTGGCGGGATCGAAACGGCTACAGAGCTTTTCGGCCTGGTGTTCCAGGTAGCTCTGCACCGCGTAACGTCCGCCGCGCCACGGATCCTCGTCGCCCTGGGCGTGATTCTCGAAGCGGTGATCCAATTCGCCTTCGGTCCGGTAGGTCAGGTGCGCGATCCGGCGCGCGATACCCATTCCGGCCGTCGGGGCGCGGCCGGTGCCGTGGTAATCGCCGCCCTGCCAGTCCGGATCGGAGGTGATGGCGGCGATCTGGGTGGTCTGGGTGCCGATCTGGTCGGCGGTGGCGCGTGCGCCGACCGCGAGCACCAGGGCCGCCGCCACCCGCGCCGGGGCGGTGATCATCCACTCCAGCACTCGCATACCGCCCATCGACCCGCCGACCACCGCGGCGAGCCGGTCGATGCCGAGCAGGTCGGCGAGCGCGATCTCCGCGTTCACCTGATCGCGGATGGAGATCTCCGGAAACCGCGCGCCCCACGGTTTCCCGTCGGGCGCGAGCGACGCGGGCCCGGTGCTGCCCTTGCAGCCGCCGAGCACGTTCGTCGCGATCACACACCATTCGTCGGTGTCGATCGGCGCACCGGGGCCGACCATGCCGTCCCACCAGCCGGGCTGCGAATGCAGCCCGTCGGGCGCGCCGACCACGTGCGAATCACCGGTCAGCGCGTGTTCGACCAGGACGACATTGTCCAGCGTGGGAGACAGTTCGCCCCAGCGCTGCACCGCGAGACCCACATCGGGGACGACGGCGCCGTTCTCCAGCCGGACATCCCCGATGGTGATCACGCCGAGCCGCCCGTCCGGCGGTGGCAGCAATGTCGTACCGGTCACTGGACGGGCGGTGCTCGGCTCGGTGCTCACGGTCACGTCGCCGCCGCGAAACCGGCGCGTAGGTCGGCGAGGATGTCCTCGATGCCTTCGATGCCGACGGCGAGGCGGACCAGGCCGGGCGTCACGCCCGCGGCCGACTGCTCCTCCGGTGTCAGCTGTGAATGTGTGGTCGAGGCCGGGTGGATCACCAGCGACCGCACGTCGCCGATATTGGCGACGTGGCTGTGCAGGGTCAGCGCGTCCACGAATTTCTTGCCCGCGTCGATACCGCCGCGCAGGTCGAAGGCGATGATCGCGCCCGCGCCCTTGGGGGCGAGCGCCGCGGCGCGCTGGTACCACGGCGAGGTGGGCAGGCCCGCGTAGAAGACGGCTTCGACGTCCTCGTGGTTCGCGAGGAATTCGGCGACGGCCTTCGCGTTGGAGACGTGCCGCTCGATCCGCAGGCTCAGTGTCTCCAGACCCTGGGCGATCAGGAAGGCGTTGAACGGCGAGATCGCGGCGCCGAGATCGCGCAGCAACTGCACGCGCGCCTTGAGCGCGTAGGCGGGAGCGCCGAGATCGGCGAAGACCGCGCCGTGGTAGCTCGGGTCCGGCGTGGTGAAACCGGGGTAGCGCGACACGCCGTCGGCGTCGGCCACCGTCCAGTCGAAGGTGCCGCCGTCCACGATGACGCCGCCGATGGCCGTGCCGTGTCCGCCGAGGTATTTCGTCGCCGAGTGCACGACGATGTCGGCGCCGTGGACCAGCGGCTGGATCAGGTACGGGGTGGCGACGGTGTTGTCGACGATCAGCGGGATGCCTGCCGCGTGGGCCACATCGGCGATCCCGCGGATGTCGAAGATGGCGCTACTCGGGTTGGCGATGGTCTCGCCGAAGAAGGCTTTGGTATTGGGCCGGATGGCGGCGCGCCACTGTTCGGGATCGTCCTGATCGTCGACGAAGGAGACCTCGATGCCGAGTTTGGGCAGCGAGTAGTGGAACAGGTTGTAGGTGCCGCCGTAGAGCTGCGGGCTGGAGACGATGTGATCACCGGCCGAGGCCAGGTTGAGGATCGCGTAGGTCTCGGCCGCCTGCCCCGAGGCGACGAGCAGCGCGGCCACTCCGCCCTCCAGCGCGGCGATGCGCTGTTCCACCACGTCCTGGGTGGGATTCATGATGCGCGTGTAGATATTGCCCGGTTCGGCCAGCCCGAACAGCGCCGCGGCGTGATCGGTGTCGCGGAACGCGTACGAGGTGGTCTGGTAGATCGGCAGTGCTCGTGCGCCGGTGGCCTGATCGGGGGCTTGGCCCGCGTGGATCTGTTTGGTCTCGAAGGACCATGCGGCCGGATCGATCGGGGATGTCGTTGGATCGCTCATATCGTTCTCCAAATGAGGGGTTGTTCGCCGGACGAACGGGTTATCGCAACGCGGGCGACGGACAACAACACATTTCGGGAATCCTCCTGAACAGCGCGCTTGCTCCCGGCCTTCGGGAGCCCGGTCATCACCCGGAGCACCCCACCGCAGCTGGAGGGTTGCCGACCAGCGAGCCGGGGCTTGACGCTGGCACTCATGACCTGAGAAACATGGTAACCGGACGGTGCGAAACGCCCGAATTCCGTTGGAAATATCACGCGGATTCGAGCGGGCGCGACTGCGAGCAGATGCGCTGGAGCTCGTTGTACGCGGTGAGTACCGCGGCGCGAGCGGCGCGGGCGGCGGTCTGCGGGTCGCTGTTGACGACCAGTTCCTCGGAATCGGCCATCGCGATATGGCACAGCATCTGCCAGGTGGCCACCACCAGGCGCACGCGCAGGGCGCCGGGGGCGTCGCCGGTGCGTTCGGCCAGGCATCGGGTGATCGCGGTGGTCTTGGTCTCGCCGAATTCCAGGGCGCGGGCGTTGACCGCGGGGCTGTTGCGCGCGATGCGCTGCATTTGCTGGAACTGCCGGAACGAGGTGACGTCCCCGCCGTTGGCGGCGCTGTCGATGATCGCGAGGTAGGCGTTGCACAGCGCGCGCAGATCGCTGTCGGCCCGCGGCTGCTGACGCAGGGCGACAGCGACGCCTTCGCCGAAATCGGAGATCGGGCCGAGGATGATGTCCTCTTTGGTCTCGAAATACCTGTTCACGGTGCGTGGTGACACGTCGGCGGCGTGCGCGATCTGCTCCACGGTGGTCGCCTCGAAGCCCTGGCTGTCGCACAGGTTCAGGGCGACTTCGATGATGCGCGCGCGGGTCTGGATCTTCTTGCGCTCGCGCAGGCTGGGGCCGCAGCGTCCCCGAGCCGAGCCGGTGGCGCGGGCATCGGCGGCCACGTCGATCGGCGCTGGTGAGTCGAGCATTTCCGCATTCTATCCCACGACTGTTACTGTTTGGCAGCCGCAGGCAAATGTCTGATTGCGACATTTTTCTCTTGACGCCAAATGTCTGACAGTGACAGGATTAGCCGACTTGATCCGAAAGTCCTGTACTTCGAACGAGGAGACCGAGATGACCGACACCGCATCGGCGGCCGACGCACCGGGGAAACGGGGGAGTTCCGCACGTTGGCTCGCCCTCGCAGTTATCGCGCTGGCACAGCTCATGGTGGTTCTCGACGCCACTATCGTGACCATCGCACTGCCATTCGCACAACGTGATCTCGAGATCAGTCAGGGCAACACCCAGTGGGTGATGACCGCCTACACGCTGATCTTCGGCGGTTTGCTGCTACTCGGCGGCCGCATGGCGGACTACCTGGGCCGCCGCAACATCTTCATCGCGGGCCTGATCGGCTTCGCCGCCGCGTCGGCGCTGGCCGGACTCGCGCAGAACGGGGCTCAGCTGTTCGTGGGCCGCGGCCTGCAAGGCGCCTTCGCCGCACTGCTCGCACCCGCCGCGCTGTCACTGGTCTCGGTGACGTTCACCGAGGCCAAGGAGCGCGCGACGGCCTTCTCGATCTTCGCGGGCATCTCCGCCGCGGGCGCCGCGATCGGCCTGCTCGCCGGTGGCGCGCTCACCGAATACGCCTCGTGGCGCTGGACCCTGCTGGTCAACGCCCCGATCGCGATCATCGCGCTGATCGGCGCGCTCACTTTCGTCCTCAAGGACGTCCCCGCGCCGCGTACCGGCGGTTACGACGTGCCGGGCGCCGTCTCGGTGACGTTCGGTCTGGTCGCGATCGTCTACGGCTTCAGTCGCGCCGCCGAGGACGGCTGGACCGCGGGCAGCACGCTGGGTCTGCTCGCCGTCGGCGTCGTCCTGCTCGCGGTCTTCGTCGGGGTCGAGCGACGCTCGGCGAATCCGCTGCTGCCGTTGCGTATTCCGGGTGAGATCAACCGCGGCGGCGCGCTGATCGTGGCGCTGCTTGTTCCGATCGCGATGTTCGCGATGTTCCTGTTCCTGAGCTTCTACTTCCAGAACACGCTGGGATACACGCCGCTGAAGGCGGGTGTGGCCTTCCTGCCCTTCCCGATCGGCATCGCCATCTCCGCGGGTATCACCAGCACCCTGCTGCCCAAGCTGGGCCCGCGTCCGCTGATGCTGGCGGGCGCAGTGCTCGGCACGGTCGGTCTGCTCTGGCTGGCCCAACTCGGTTTCGGCGACGGCTACGCGTTCAGCGTGCTGCCCGCGCAGTCGCTGATCGCGCTCGGCATGGGCCCGCTGTTCGTCGGCATGCAGGCCGTGGCCCTGCATCAGGTGGACGAGCAGGACTCCGGTGTCGCCAGTGCGCTGCTGAACGCGGCGCAGCAGGTCGGCGGCGCCGTGGGTACCGCGCTGCTCACCACGATCTCCGTGCAGGTCGCCAAGGATTACGTGATCGACAACCCGACCGTGTCCGATCTCGCCGCGCGCGCCTCGATCCACAGCTACGACGTCGCGTTCTACGTGGGCGCGGGCTTCTTCCTGGCCGCGATCCCGGTGATCGCGCTGATGATCCGGGACAAGCCGGAGAATCTGATCGAGGGAGCCGAGGACGACGTCAAGGTGCCGATGGCGGTCTGAGGAAACGAATCCGATCGTGGGTCCGCGTGCCGGTTGCGGTGCGCGGGCCCTCGTCGTTTCGCCAGGTAGACGCCTTATGCGTGACCTGCGACGATATGCTCCCGATCACCCGATACCTACCTGCGGGTAACAACTGACACCGTGACCCGGGTACGCTGCGAGGTTACGCACAGTGGTACCTCCCCGCGCGGTGAGCACATCACCAGCAGTACGCTTGTCTTGTTTTGCACCACTCGTCCCGCCGACAAGACGGGGCATATACGTTGTCTGTTGGAACAGCTGGGGTCCGCTCACAAGCGTGTTCACCTGGCCGTGCAATGAGGGCACCATCCTAGGAGGACACGAAGATCCATGTCCAAGATCAAGGTTGAAGGCACCGTCGTAGAACTCGACGGAGACGAGATGACCCGGATCATCTGGCAGTTCATCAAGGACAAGCTGGTCCATCCCTATCTCGACGTGAACCTCGAGTACTACGACCTGGGAATCGAGTACCGGGACAAAACAGACGACCAGGTCACCATCGACGCCGCGAACGCCATCAAAGAGCACGGCGTCGGCGTCAAATGTGCCACCATCACCCCGGACGAGGCCCGGGTCGAGGAATTCGGCCTGAAGAAGATGTGGCGCTCGCCCAACGGCACCATCCGCAACATCCTGGGCGGAACCATCTTCCGCGCGCCGATCATCATCTCGAACGTGCCGCGCCTGGTCCCCGGTTGGACCAAGCCGATCATCATCGGCCGCCACGCGTTCGGCGATCAGTACCGCGCCACCGACTTCAAGGTCTTCGAGGCCGGCACCGTCACGCTCACCTTCACCCCCGAGGACGGCAGCGAGCCGATCGTCCACGAGGTCGTGAAGATGCCCGAAGAGGGCGGCGTCGTGATGGGCATGTACAACTTCCGCAAGTCCATCGAGGACTTCGCCCGCGCGTCGTTCAACTACGGACTCGCGCAGAACTACCCGGTGTACATGTCCACCAAGAACACCATCCTCAAGGCCTACGACGGCATGTTCAAGGACACCTTCCAGGAAGTCTTCGACGCCGAGTTCAAGACCCAGTTCGACGCGGCGGGCCTCACCTACGAGCACCGCCTCATCGACGACATGGTCGCCTCCTCCATGAAATGGGAGGGCGGCTACGTCTGGGCCTGCAAGAACTACGACGGCGACGTCCAGTCCGACACCGTGGCCCAGGGCTTCGGTTCGCTCGGCCTGATGACGTCCGTGCTGCTCACCCCGGACGGCCGTACCTGCGAGGCGGAGGCCGCACACGGCACCGTGACCAGGCACTACCGGCAGCATCAGCAGGGCAAGCCGACCTCGACCAACCCGATCGCGTCGATCTTCGCCTGGACGCGCGGGCTCGAGCACCGCGGCAAGCTGGACAACACCCCCGAGGTGATCGGTTTCGCCCAGACCCTCGAGGACGTCGTCATCAAGACCGTCGAAGGCGGCCAGATGACCAAGGACCTCGCGGCGCTGGTCGGCGGCGACCAGAGTTACCTGAGCACCGAGGAATTCCTCGGCGCGCTCGACGAGAACCTGGCCCGCGCCCTGCGCTGAACCAGGTGAAGGAGGCGAGCTCACACGCTCACCTCTTCCGGCGCTGGGATCTCCCAGCGCCGGGCCGACACGGGCACCCGCCCACAGGTGGGTGCCCGAGCTGTCTGCGGTCCACGCGGACATTCGCGGTCGCCGTGGGCAGGTATCTGCCCGTCGCGTCCGAGAATGTCCGGTCAGGCCGGTGCGGGTGGCTCAACTCACGTACGCGCGGGAAGAGATCATGGACGGGCACCGGTTACATGAAGGCGTGACCAGTCCCGTGATCGCGCAGACGACCGTGCCCGCCGAGCGGACGGACTGGCATATTCCGGCCATGCTCGCCCTCGCTCTCGGGGGCTTCGGCATCGGCACCACCGAATTCGTCACCATGGGTTTGCTGCCCGATATCGCGGAGTCCGTGCATATCTCCGAGCCGACGGCCGGGTACGCGGTGTCGGCCTACGCGCTCGGCGTCGTCGTCGGCGCGCCGGTGATCGCGGCACTGTGCGCGCGGGTCGCGCGCAAGCGGCTGCTCGTGTTCTTGATGGTGGCTTTCACCGTCGGCAATATCGCGACCGTCTTCGCGCCGAATTTCGCGACCCTGGTCCTCTCCCGTTTCGTCTCCGGTCTGCCGCACGGCGCGTACTTCGGTGTGGCGTCGCTGGCCGCGGCCACATTGGCCCCGGTTGGACAGCGCGCCAAGGCCGTTGCCGCGGTTATGCTGGGATTGAGCGCCGCCAATGTCGTCGGCGTTCCCGCTGCGACGTGGCTCGGTCAGCATCTGGGCTGGCGCGACGCCTATGTGGTGGTGGCGTTCATCGGCGCCGCCACCGTGCTCGCACTCCTGCGATTCGTTCCGGAACTCACCGGAATCAAGATCACCAATCCCGTGACCGAACTCGGCGCGCTGCGACGCCCGCAGGTGCTGCTGACCCTGGCGGTCGGCGCCGTCGGCTTCGGTGGGATGTTCGCCGTCTACACCTACATCACGACCACGCTGACCGATGTCGCCGGCATGTCGTCGAGTCTGGTGCCGATCGTGCTGATGCTGTTCGGCGTCGGCATGGTGGTCGGCAATATCGTCGGCGGCGTGCTCGCCGACCGTGGCGTGGATCGCGCGATCTTCCTGTCGATGATCGCCATGGTCGTCATCCTCGCCGGATTCATCGCCGCCGCGCACAATCCGTTCACCGCGGGGATCGGCGCGTTCCTGATCGGCGCGTCGGGCGCGGCGCTGGCCCCGGGGCTCCAGACCCGACTGATGGATGTGGCCGCCGACGCGCAGACCCTCGCCGCGGCCCTCAATCACGCGGCCCTCAATATCGCCAACGCGGCGGGCGCGTGGCTCGGCGGCGTGGTCATCGCCGCCGGTCTCGGTTACTCGGCGCCCGCGGCCGTCGGCGCGGGACTAGCCGTGCTCGGTGTCGTCCTGTTCGCGTTGACCGTCCGGGCGGCCCGCAGGAATCCCGCCTGACGCTCGCCGTAGAACATACAGGACTGTATGTAAGTGTAGGATCGTGCGAATGACCAGGACCGACGCCCCCAAACCGCAGCGCCGCACCCAGGAACAGCGCAGCAGCGAAATGCGGACGCGGTTGCTGGACGCGACGATCGACTGTCTGGTCGAGTACGGATACGCGGGTACCACCACGCCGAGGGTCGCCGAGCGGGCCGGGGTCACCCGGGGTGCGCAGGTCCATCATTTCGGATCCAAGACCGACCTGGTGGTCGCGGCCATCAGCCATCTCGCGCAGCGGCGCGCCGAAACCGCGATGCGCGAGATGGATCGGGTGGTGGTCGGCACCGATCCGGTCGACGCCGCGCTGGCCTTCCTGTGGGAACTACACCAGGGGCCGCTGTTCATCGCCACGGCCGAATTGTGGGTCGCGGGCCGGACCGATCCGGTGCTGGCCTCGGCGATGGAGAAGGTCGAACCTTTCGTCAACAACGCGGTGCTCATGGCGGTGGCCAGATTCGTGCCGGACGAGATGCGCCGCAAGGAAGCCCGCGATTTCGTCTACACCGCGATGGACGCGCTGCGCGGCATTCTCGTCGCGAATTTCATCGACGCCGATTCCGAACGGGCGCATCGCCGCTGGCGTCGTGCCTGTGTGCATCTGCGGGGGATCGCGAACGCCGCGCTGAAGAAGGTCGACTCGCTCGACTGACAGTCTCCCTGCGGCCCTGCGGCCCTGCGGCCCTGCGGCCCTGCGGCCCTGCGGCCCTGCGGCCCTGCGGCCCTGCGGCCCTGCGGCCCTGCGGCCCTGCGGCCCTGCGGCCCTGCGGCCCTGCGGCCCTGCGGTCCTTCACATACGAGATCGACTGTATGTGGGAGATCCAGTCTCTCGTTGCAGGCAGCGGGGTTTTGGAATAGTCGGATCCGTCGCCACCTTGCGTAGTTACATACATGCTCGTATGTTTGTTATCGGTTCGGTTCAAAGCGACACGCCACGTAGCCACCAGCGCGGGCGGTCCGAAAACTGAGGGAGTTCGATGGCGAACAAGGTCTACGTCGTCGGTGTCGGCATGACGAAATTCGAGAAGCCGGGACGCCGAAAGAATGAGGACGGCACCGATTGGGACTACCCGGATATGGCGAGGGAATCGGGCACCGCCGCGCTCGCCGACGCCGGAATCGACTACCGCGAGGTCGAGCAGGCCTATGTCGGATACGTCTACGGTGAGTCGACCTCCGGCCAGCGCGCGGTCTACGAACTGGGGATGACCGGTATTCCGGTGCTCAACGTGAACAACAACTGTTCCACCGGTTCGACCGCGCTGTATCTCGCGGCGCAGGCCATCCGGGGCGGCCTCGCCGAATGCACGCTGGCGCTCGGTTTCGAGAAGATGCAGCCCGGCTCGCTCGGGTCGACCTGGGACGATCGCGAACAGCCGATGGCCAAACACGTCATGGCGCTCGCCGAGATCTCGGAGGTGCTCTTCCCGGTCGCCCCGTGGATGTTCGGCGCGGCGGGCCGCGAGCACATGAAGCAATACGGCACCACCGCCGAGCATTTCGCCAAGATCGGCTACAAGAACCACAAGCATTCGGTGAACAATCCGTATTCGCAGTTCCAGGACGAATACACCCTCGACGACATCCTGGGTTCGCGGATGATCTACGACCCGCTCACCAAATTGCAGTGCTCGCCGACCTCCGACGGGTCCGGCGCGGTCGTTCTGGCGAGCGAGGATTTCGTGGACAGGCACGGTCTGGCCGCGCAGGCGGTGGAAATCGTCGGGCAGACCATGACCACCGATTTCGCGTCGACCTTCGACGGCACGGCCAAGAACCTGATCGGCTACGACATGAATGTCCAGGCCGCGCGCAAGGTCTACGACCAGGCCGGACTCGGGCCGGAGGATTTCCAGGTCATCGAATTGCACGACTGCTTCTCCGCCAACGAACTGCTGCTCTACGAGGCGCTCGGCCTCTGCGGGGAGGGCGAGGCCGCGGGGCTGGTCGACAGCGACGCCACCACCTACGGCGGGAAATGGGTCGTCAATCCCTCCGGCGGCCTGATCTCCAAGGGGCATCCGCTGGGCGCGACGGGTCTGGCGCAGTGTTCCGAACTCACCTGGCAGTTGCGCGGCACTGCGGACAAACGCCAGGTCGAGAACGTGACCGCGGGTCTGCAACACAACATCGGTCTCGGCGGTGCCGCCGTCGTCACGGCCTACCGCCGCGCCGACCGCTGAGTTTCCTCGCCGAAAGGCGCCGTACCGCACCGCAATTCACCGAGAAGGAGCCGGATATGGGACATATCGAGGCCACCAAGGACGTCAACGCCACCCCGGAAGCGCTGTGGGCCGTCGTCGCCGACCCGCAGACGTGGGCCGAATGGTTCACCATCCACGAGCGTTTCCTCGAAGAACCGCCCGCCGCGCTGGCCGAGGGCTCGAAACTCGTCGCGAAGATCGTCATGCTCGGCATGGCGAACAAACTCGAATGGACCGTGGTGTCCGTGGCACAGCCGCACCGGCTCACCCTCGGTGGCACCGGAATGGCCGGTGTCAAAACCGAATTCACCTTCGATATCCGGGCGAAGGGCGAGGGCGGCAGCACGGTCGTCGTCTCCGGTGATTTCGAGGGCGCGCTCATCAAGGGAGCGCTGGGCAAGGCGGTGGAGAAGGACGGACTCAAACAGCTGGACACCTCGCTGGAACAGCTCGACGCACTGGCCTCGGCCTGATCCGGAGGGGCGACGATGACAGCGCAGTCCGGCACCCGCGTGGTGGCCTTCGACGACGCGGGTTTGGAAACCTGGTGCGAGGACGAGACTTTCGAGGTCACCTCGGAGCGGATCGCCGAATACGCGGCGGCCACCAACGATCCGATTCCCGCACACCGCGCCGGTGCGGTCGCGTCACCGGTTTTCGCCATCGTCCCGGTCTTCGAGGCGATGTTGATGCCGGTGATCGATGTCGCGCCGACGAATATCTTCGGCCGGGTCGTGCACGGCGAGCAGGATTTCCACTTCCACCGGGCGATCGAGCCGGGCGACCGGCTGGTGTCACGGGCCAAGGCGATCGGCTACACCAGTCGGGCCAACGGGACCTCCATCTCGATACTCGTCGAATGTCGTGACCACGCCGGGGAATTGGTCAACGAGCAGTATCTGACCGCCTTCTTCCGCGATATCCACGCGAGCAAGTCGGTCGGCGCGGCCGCGCCGACACACAAATTCGACGAGGCGCTGCGGTCGACCGAGCCGGTCGCGGTGGTGTCCCAGCACGTCGACGCCGACCAGACCTACCGCTACGCGCCCGCGGCGGGTGATCCGGTGCCGCTGCACCTGGACGAGCAGGTCGCCATGGACGCGGGACTGCCGGGCATCATCGCGCACGGTCTGTGCACCATGGCGTTCGCGTCGTGGGCGGTGCTGACCGAGGTGGCGGGCTCGGACACCCGTCGACTGACGCGATTCGCGGTGCGTTTCGCCAAGATGGTCTTCCCCGGCGACGACCTGGAGACCCGTGTCTGGAAGGCCGGGTCCGAGAACGGGAAGACCACCTACGCCTTCGAGACGGTGCGCGGGACCGACGTCGTCCTCAGTGACGGAGTGGCCGAGATCGCCGACTGATCCGTCGGCGGTCGTTTCCGAGGAATTCAGCACCTCCGCCGGTAGGTGGGCGGATGGTGATCACCGCGCGGGAGCCGCGCGGAAAGACGAGGAGAGCTCATGGGCGTATTGGCAGGAAAGGTCGCCGTCGTCACCGGTGCGGGTCGCGGCATCGGTCGGGAACACGCGCTGCTGTTCGCGGCGGAAGGCGCGGCCGTCGTGGTCAACGACCTCGGCGGTAGCAATGCGGGCGAGGGCGCCGACACCGGTCCGGCCCAGCAGGTCGTCGACGAGATCGTGGCCGCGGGTGGCCGGGCCGCCGCCAACACCGACGACGTCGCGAGCTGGGAGGGAGCGCGGAAACTCGTCGAGCAGGCGGTCTCGGAATTCGGCGGCCTCGACGTGGTGGTCAACAACGCGGGCATCCTGCGCGACGCCTTCCTCGCCGGAATGACGGAATCGCAGTGGGACGCGGTGATCGCGGTCCATCTGAAGGGGCACGCCGCGATGCTGCACCACGCGGGGGCGTACTGGAAAGAGCAGAGCAAGGCGGGCAATCGGCCCAGCGCGGCGGTCGTCAACACCGCCTCGGCCTCGGGAACCACACTGCCCAACGCCGGACAGGCCAACTACGGCGCGGCCAAGGCCGCGATCGCCGCGCTGACCCTGGTGGCCGCGGAGGAATTCGGGCGCTACGGCGTGCGGGTCAACGCCATCGCGCCGATCGCGCGCACCCGGCTCACCCTCGCCACCCCCGGAATGGGCGCGATGCTGGCCGCCGAGGCCGAACAACTCGGCGCGGACGAATTCGACGCCTTCAGCCCCGCCAATATCTCCCCGCTGGTCGCATACTTGGCATCGGACGAGTGCGTGACGACCGGCAAGGTTTTCGCCGTCCAGGGCGGCGCCATCTCGGAGCTGTCCGGCTGGCACGACGTGAAGACGATCGAGGCCGAAGGGCCGTGGCTCATCGACGATATCGCCGCCCGGCTGCCGTGATCAGGTAAGGAGAACAACGATGTTCGAATGGTCCGAAACCGATGTGATGATCCGCGATGCCGTGCGGACCTTCGTCGACAAAGAGGTCCGTCCCCATCTCGACGCGCTCGACAGCGGTGAGATGACGCCGTATCCGATCATCCGGAAACTGTTCGGCGAGTTCGGCATCGACGCCGTCGCGGGTGAGGCGATCGAGAAATCGCTGGCCAAGGAACAGGCGAAGGCCGAGGCGGTCGCGGCCGGTGAGCCCGCGCCGGAGAAGAAATCCTCCGGCGGAAGCCCTTTCGCGGGGCAGGAATCCATGATGGCGGTGCTGATCGGCGAATTGTCCGGCGTCTGTATGGGTTTGGTGACCGCGATGGGTGTCTCCATCGGACTCGGCGCCACCACCATCATGTCGCGTGGCACGCTCGCCCAGAAACAGCGTTGGCTCGCCGATATCGTGACCATGCGCAAGGTCGCGGCGTGGGCCATCACCGAACCGGATTCCGGATCGGACGCGTTCGGCGGGATGAAATCCTATGTCCGGCGTGACGGTGACGACTACATCCTCAACGGACAGAAGACGTTCATCACCAACGGTCCCTTCGCCGACGTCGTGGTCGTCTACGCCAAACTCGACGAGGGCGACGGCGCCGACAAACGCGACCGCAAGGTGCTCACCTTCGTCCTCGACGCGGGGATGGAAGGCTTCACGCAGGGCAAACCGTTCAAGAAGATGGGGCTGCACTCCTCGCCGACGGGCGAGCTGTTCTTCGACGGTGTGCGCCTGGGCCGTGACCGGCTGCTCGGTGAGACCGAGGAGCATCGCGGCGGCGACGGCCGCGACAGCGCCCGCTCCAGTTTCACCGCCGAACGGATCGGCGTCGGTTTCATGGCGCTCGGCATCATCAACGAATGCCATCGTCTGTGCCTGGAGTACGCGAAGAGTCGCAAACTCTGGGGACAGGAGATCGGGCGATTCCAGCTGGTCCAGCTGAAACTGGCGAAGATGGAGGTCGCGCGGATCAACGTGCAGAACATGGTCTTCAACGTGCTGGAGCGGGGGCGCGCGGGTAAACCGCCGAGCTTGGCCGAAGCGTCGGCCATCAAGCTGTACGCCTCCGAGGCCGCGACGGAAGTGGCCATGGAGGCCGTCCAGTTGTTCGGCGGTAACGGGTACATGACCGAATACCGGGTCGAGCAGCTCGCCCGCGACGCCAAATCGCTCATGATCTACGCGGGCAGCAACGAGATCCAGGTGACCCACATCGCCAAAGGTCTGCTCGCGCAATAGGCGCGGAACCGGGTGCGGCGCGCGCCGCACCCGGACCGGTCACACCGCGCGCAGACGGGTGCGGCTGGCGTAGACGTGTTCGGCGATCAGCGTGGCCATCCGGTCGGGGGACTCCAGCATGGGGACGTGCCCGACCCCGTTGACGAGGATGCGGTCGGCCGAGTCGGGCAGTTCCCGCAGGAAACGGCGCGCGTAGACGCGGTTGGGGATGATGTGGTCGTGTTCGGCCAGCAGCAGCCGTACCGGCGTGGTCAGGGTGGACAGATCCTCCAGCGCGGGCGCGCGCAGACCGCCGAGGAGCATCGGGATCATCGCGTCGCAGTGCAGGGCGGCGGTGATGGCCGCCGTGGCCTCGCGACGGGGCACCGAGGCGGCGCTGCGGCCGAGCAGCAGACTCGCGAAACGCTGGACCACCGGATTCCCGGCGGCGAAATCGCCGATCAGCTTGCCGAATTCGACCAGCGGCACCAACGACAGGAATTTCATCCCTACCCGGATCTGGGTCAGCGAGGGCGAATTCCAGCCGCCCGCGGGCGCGATCAGGGTGAGGGTGCGGGCCCGGCCGCGCCTGGCCAATTCGACACCGACCCACCCGCCGAGCGAATTACCCGCGATATGACAAGTGCGCCAACCGAGTTCGTCGAGCTGTCGTTCGACCCGATCGGCCAGGACGTGCACGTTCATCGCCGGGCCGTCGGGCGCCTCGGCGCCCCAGTGCCCAGCGAAGGCCGGGGCGAAGACCTCGCACTGCCCGGCGAGGCGGGCCGCGGTCTGCTCCCAGCAGTGCGGCGACAACATGAAACCGTGCAGCAGCAGCAACGGGTCACCCGAACCCATGTGCAGCGCTTTTGTCGGTTTCGGCCTGGTGTCGGGTTTCCGGACGGAGCGTTTCGCCGTGGTCGCGCGTTTCGCGGTGACGGCGCGCGTAGCGGGGGCCAGGGGGTTGGAGGCATCGGACGTCATCGTCGTCACCCCTTCCTGGACTGCGATGTCCGGCAGAGTAGGTCTGACCTGCATTGTACGGTCGTCCAGTTGTTTGCGACAGCGTTTCCCGACATGACCGGGCCGCCGCCGGACTCCGGGGGACGGTCCTGTGGGAGTGGGGCGCATGGTGCGCGCTGTACCGTCGTCACGTGCCCTACATCATCTCGACCGTCAACGTCAACGGCATCCGCGCTGCTACGGGCAAGACCGGCAAAGGGATGCTCGAATGGCTGGCCACCACCGAGGCCGACATCGTCTGTGTCCAGGAGACCCGGGCCACCGACGCTCAGACGCGCGCCGCGCTCGCCTCGGTCCTCGACGCGGGCTGGTACCTAGCGCACGCCGAACCGGGTCTCAAGGGCCGGGCCGGGGTGGGGATCCTGTCGCGGCGCGAACCGTCGGCGGTCCGGATCGGTTTCGGCAGACCGGAATTCGACAGTGCGGCCCGCTACATCGAGGCCGATTTCGACGAGTTGACCGTCGCCAGCGTGTACGTGCACACCGGCGAGGCGGATACGCCGATGCAGGACGAGAAGTACCGGTTCCTCGGGCAGCTCGGGGAGCACCTGACCTCGCGGGCACAGGATTTCGTGATCTGCGGCGACTGGAACGTCGCCCATACCGAACTCGACATCAAGAACTGGAAGGGCAATGTGAAGAATTCGGGTTTCCTGCCGGGCGAGCGCGCCTGGATCGACGGGATACTCGCGGCGGGCTACGTCGACACGGTGCGCGCCCTGCACCCCGGCGTGCCGGGTCCCTACAGCTGGTGGACCTACCGCGGTCGCGCCTACGACAACGACGTCGGTTGGAGGATCGATTACCACTTGGCGCGCGGTGAGGTGGCGGCACGGGCCAAGCAGGCGATCGTGGAACGCGCGCCCACCTATGCCCTGCGCTGGTCCGATCACGCCCCGGTGACGGTGCAGTACCGATGAAACTCGACCCCAAGGTGATGCGTCTGCTGAGCGCGCTCGTCGCGCTGGCGGTGGTGGCGCTAGTCGCCGTGCTGGCCGGGCGTGGCGGCGAGACCGGCGGTACCGATTCGACCGCGAAGACCACCGCCGTCACCTCACTGTCCCCGACGACCACCCGCGCCGCCGCCTCGCCCGTCGCGTCGCCCGCCGCACCCGCGCGAGTCGCGGGCGTTCCGGAACGCGCGTACGAGACCCTGGTCGAGATCGACGCGGGACGCTGGCCGGATTCGGCGAACGCGCCGGGTACCAAGGGCGGCGAGCAATGGATGAATCGCGGCGGCGACCTGCCGCGCACCGATGCCGACGGCCGTGCCGTCACCTATCGGGAATGGGATGTGAACCCCAAGCAACGCAACAGATCCCGCGACGCCGAACGCATCGTCACCGGCAGCGACGGATCCGCTTGGTACACCGGTGACCACTACACGACTTTCACGAGGATGCGCTGATGAACAAACCGGTTCCGTTGTCGCAGTTCCTTGCCCGTCCCGTCGCGCTCGGCGCGGCGCCGATGGTCGCGGCCGTCTCCAAGGCGAGCGGTCCTGCCCTCGGCGCACTCAGCGTCGACGCGGCAGAGTTGAGCAGTCTGCGTTCTCGCGCGCCGAGCGGCTATCAGGTGCGCGAGTTGCGCTCCGCGAAGATGCGCGGTCTCACCGGACTGTTCGACGAATTCGCCGCCGCGTTCCAATTCCCGTACTACTTCGGCGCCAACAAGGACGCCTTCGACGAATGTCTGCGTGACCTGGACGATTTCATCGGCAAGGCGCCCGGCTACATCGTGGTGCTGCGCACCTCGGACGAACTGCTCGCCGACGCACCGCGCGAGCGGGAATGGTTCACGACCGCGATGCGTGACTGCGCCGACTACTGGGCCAGACGCGAGGTCGCCTTCCGCGTGATCTTCCAGGGCAAACCCGCTCCGCCCCGGATCGCGCCGCTCAGCCTCGACTGAGCCACCGCTCGGGAAAGCCACCGTTCGGGAAAAACCGCCGCCGAGGACGTCCTCGGCGGTGGTTCCGTCAGCCCGGTCGGCCCGCGAGATCCTCGCCGAGCAGGACGAAGACGTCGGTGGTGTGGTCGATCAGTTCCTCGCGGGTCATGGGGAGATCGCCCTGGAGCCAGGCGGTGAGGGTCTGCACCAGTCCGCCGACCAGGTAGGTGGCGCGGAAATCGATCACCGGCTCGGGGGCGGCCGTTCCGTAGAAGTCGATGCCCTGTGCGGCGACCAGCCTCGCGAAGATCCGGACGGTCTCGGTGGTCCTCGCCCGCAGTTCGGGGGTGGCCTGACCCGCGATCACGGCGACCTTCGCTTTGCGCGGATCATCGGTGAGCACACCGATACCCGCCGTGATCGCGGCGTGGGCCTTGGCCCGTGAGTTGTCGGGAGCCTCGCGCAGCGCCTCGATGATCGCGACGGCCAATTCCTCGGCGATCCGATCGATCAGTGCCGTCAGCACGGCCTCGCGGCTGTCGAAACTCTCGTAGTAGTAGCGCTCGTTCAGTCCCGCCTGCGCGCACAGCCCGGACACCGTGAATTTGGCGAGCCCCTGCTCGCCGATCAGCGCCAGGGCCGCGTCCAGCAGTGCGGTGCGCCGCAGGGTCCGGCGCTCGTCCGCGGAGATGCCGCCGTAGGCCCGCTGCGCTGTCACGGTTCGATTCTGGCACGGGCCCAATTCTGGTAGCGACTATTGCCAGAATGGGATATCTGGGGGATTCTATTGCCAGATACGCGTGACCAGGAGGCTCCCATGTCCGACCCCGGCTATTTCTCCGAACGCTCGATGGCTCGACGGGTCATGGGCAAGCGCGCGGTCGGCCTCACCTACGGGCAGCGGGCCCTGGTCATCGGCGCGGTGCATCCGCTGCTCTACGTCGGCACCGCCGAGAACACCGAGCACCGGATGACCCCGTACACCCGGCTCGCCCTCACCGGGAAACTGTTCGAGGCGGTCTTCCTCGGCAGCAAGCAGGAGGCCGACCGGGCGCTGGCGTTCACCACGAAGAAGCACGCGAAGGTCACCGGCGCGCTCCCCGAGGACGCGGGCGCGCGCCACCCGGCGGGCACCGGCTACTCCGCCCTCGATCCGCACCTGATGTTCATGACCATGGCCTTCACCTTCGACTCGGCCGAAGCGATGTACGACCTGCTGGTGCGGACCATGACCGACGGCGAGCGCGAGGGTCTCTACCACGACTACGTGCGCTGGGCCGAACTGTTCGGCATGCCCGTGGACGCCGCCCCGGCGACCTACGCGGGCTTCCGCCGGTACTTCGACGATTATCTGGCCTCGGACGAACTGTTCCTCACCGACGAGGCGCGCCTGGTCGGCTCCTATCTCGCGGGCGAGAAGGTGGCGTACCGGCAGGCGGCGCCGATGCACCAGCTGACCTCGGCGTTCTATCTGCTGGTGCGCGGCAGCCTGCCGCCGCGCATCCGCGAGCTGTACGGCATGGACTGGGGTGCGGCCGATCAACTCGGCTACCGCGCCCTCGCCACCGGCATCCGGGCCGCGCACATCCGTCCGCCGCTGGTGCCGCCGGTGTTGCGCGGCACGCTGGCCGGGCCGAGCGCGCCCGCCTACACGCTGGTCTCGCGCCGTGAACACGAACTCGCGCGCACCGGGCGTCCGAGTATGCCCGGTGTGGAGCCGCGCACCCGGGCGGCGCGAAATTCCGCTTGAGTGGCATGGAAGGATTGGCGGTATGTCCAGTCCTGCGCACACCCCGGCCGCAGAACGCAAGCAGCGTGTCCTGTCCGGGATCCAGCCGACCAGCGAATCGTTCCACCTCGGTAACTATCTCGGCGCGCTGCAGTACTGGGTGACGATGCAGGACGATTACGACGCGCTGTACTTCATCCCGGATATGCACGCCATCACGGTGCCGCAGGATCCCAAGCAGCTCAGGGCGCGTACCAAGGCATCGGCGGCCCAGTTGCTCGCGCTCGGCATCGACCCGAAGAAGTCGACGCTGTTCGTGCAGAGCCAGGTGCCCGAGCACGCCGAGCTGTCCTGGGTGCTCAGCTGCATCACCGGCTTCGGCGAGGCGAGCCGGATGACGCAGTTCAAGGACAAGTCGGTCAAACAGGGCGCGGACAACGCGACCGTCGGCCTGTTCACCTATCCGGTGCTGATGGCCGCCGACATCCTGCTCTACCGCCCGCATCAGGTGCCCGTCGGCGAGGACCAGCGCCAGCACCTCGAACTCACCCGAAATCTGGCCCAGCGCTTCAACACCCGCTTCAAGAAGACGTTCGTGGTGCCGGAGGCCCATATCGTCAAGGGCACGGCCAAGATCTACGACCTACAGGATCCGACGGCGAAGATGAGCAAATCCGCGTCGACGGACGCGGGGCTGATCAACCTGCTCGACGACCCCAAGGTGACGGCGAAGAAGATCCGATCCGCCGTCACCGACACCGAGCGCGAGATCCGCTACGACCCGGAGGCCAAGCCGGGCGTCAGCAATCTGCTGGTGATCCTCAGCTCGTTGACCGGTGCGCCGATCGTCACGCTGGAACAGGATTACGCCGGAAAGGGTTACGGCGACCTGAAATCCGACGTCGCCGACGCGCTGGTCGAATTTGTCACGCCGTTGCGTGCGAAGGTGGAAGAGTATTTGGCGGACCAGGGCGAACTCGACCGCATCCTCGCCGGCGGCGCCGAGCGGGCGAGGGAGATCGCGAGCAACACCCTCGCACAGGTCTACGAACGGGTCGGCTTCCTGGCTCGCTGACGCGGCGGTACCCGCGAGGTTTCGGTTCGAAGGGGCTGGACAGTGCAGGTGATCGACAAAAGCAAGGCCTGGGTGGAACGTCGCGTCCAGGCGCGCCCGTGGCTCGATCACATGATCCGGGCGGGCGGGCGCTATCAGCGTCAGCGTGGTGACTACTACGCGGCCGGCATCACCTATTTCACGGTGCTGTCGCTGTTCCCGCTGCTGATGGTCGCTTTCGCGGTAGCGGGTTTCATCCTGTCCAGCCACCCGAGCCTGCTCGTGGAGATGCAGGAGAAGATCGTCGAGAACATTCCGGGTTCGCTCGGCGAGCAGATCAACGAGCTGATCGATCAGGCCATCAAGTCGCGCGGCGCCGTCGGTGTCCTCGGCCTGCTCGGCGCCGCCTACGCCGGACTGGGCTGGATGGCGAATCTGCGGGCCGCCCTCACCGAACAGTGGGACCAGAAGACCCAGGAACCCAACTGGTTCATGAGCAAACTCTCGGATCTGGGCGCGCTGGTCGGACTCGGGCTCGCTTTCGTCATCTCGTTCGGACTCTCCGCGCTCGGGTCGAGCACCCTCGGCTCGGAAGTGCTTCGATCACTCGGCCTCTCGGATCTGCCCGGCGCCCGTTTCCTGCTCGCCCTCGCCTCCATCGTGCTCGCCCTGCTGGCGACCTGGGCAGTATTCGCCTGGATCATCGCCAGGCTGCCACGCGAGCCCGTCACGCTGAAGAGCGCGGCGCGGGCGGCCCTGCTGGCGGCGGTGGCCTTCGAGGCGTTCAAATTCGTCGCCTCGATCTATTTGCAGATCGTGCTGCGCAGTCCGGCGGGCGCCACCTTCGGCTCGATCATCGGCCTGATGGTCTTCAGCTACATCACCTACCGCATCATCCTGTTCGCCACCGCGTGGGCCGCCACCGCCCGCGACAACCTCCACGAAGCCGACACCCCGGTGCCCGCGCCCGCCGTCATCAGGCCGCGCGTGAGCGGTCCCGGCGCGTCTCCCGGGACAGCGGTCGCCTTCGGCGCGGGCGCGCTCGCGGCCTTGGCGCTGACCCAGGTGCGCCGGTTCTCCGGACGGCGCTGAGCCCGATCGGCCGATCCGCGCCGGACCAGCGCTTTCTGTCAGGGCGGCTTTGCGGTCAGCGGCGGTAGCGGTCCCGTCGGGGGCGGCTGGTGCGGCGGGCGCCGACGAGTAGGGCCAGGACCAGGACGACGCCGCCGACCAGCAGGAGGGTCTTCGTGGTCGACCGGTGGGCTTCGCCGTGGGGTTCGGCCTGCGTCACGGTGTCGTCGGAGGACGGC
>NZ_JAFMPL010000117.1:0-24478 GCF_019038455.1 Nocardia noduli | reverse complement strand
GGACCGGTCGTTCACCCACCGTCCCGGAGACACCGTTATGACCGAACCTTCCTCACCCGCCACCCCGCCCGCGCGCACCACAATCGCGCCCGGCTCCGGCAGCGGCACCGGCGGCCGTCGCCCGGCGTTCAGTGCCCCCGCCGCCGCGCCGGCGAAGACTGAACCGCCGCGACGCCCCCTCCGAGCCGCCCGACTCCGGCCCTCCGGGCAGCGCCGCCGAATGTGACAGCTCCCGCAAACACACTGCACAACAAGCAATTCCATTGATTGGAGACCATCATGAGCGTCCCCGCTGTTTCTCGCCGGAGCGACACGCTGACTGTTCCCGACGACGTGGCGGACGGGTTGGACGGCCTGGTCGAACGCTACCAGCGGATCGTTGCCACCTACCGGAGCGCACCGGATCAGGCACTGCTCGACCAACGGATCCAACTACGCCAGTACCTCGATGTCACCGGCGGCTTGGGCGAACGCGATGACCTACTCGCCCGGGTGCAGACCGCCGACCTGGCCACCCTCATCGTGCCGGACGGGCAGTACCGGGCGACGCTTCGCCAACTCGACGCACCCCGCGGCGTCGCCTCGATCCAGGCGCGGGACGAACGATTCGCCAGCCTGCGTCACGCCCGCGAATGGCTGGCCGACCACGCCGAGACCTGCCCGCTCGAACATGCCGACGCCCTCGATCTGGAGGCGACCGTCACCGACACCCACAGCGGCGCGATCGTGGTGTCGGTGATCGCCGAACCGGTCGAGTTGGCGGCCCGGTTACGCGAGTCCCGCGTCTACGACGGCACGCTGCTCACCGGAATCGGCGCCGTCGACACCAAACGCCTGGACTGGCTCATCGAGGACTACGAAGCCGTCGTCGCCCGGGTCGCCAGGGGCGACCACCGTTTCCCGTTCGACGACGAACACCGGATGCAGGCTCTCGGCCGCGAGATCGCGGCCATGATCGCCGTGGAGGATCTGGCCGATTCCGCGCTGCGGGTGTGGCTGCGCATGGCCAACTCCGATGCCCGCCTGATCGGCAGCCGATTCTGGAAATCCAACGGCAACCCCAACCGGATCCATCCACCGGCCGGGGTAGTCGGGTCGGGATTCCCGCGCGCTGATCTGCGCGTGGCTCTGGAACAGTACGACGAACTACTGCTCGTGCACGATCAACTCCCCGATTCCGCGCGCCCGGCGGTGCGCCGAGCCCTCGACGCGCTCGCCCTGCGTGCACGCGCGTTGCTCGACGCGTTCTCGATCTGGACCGGCAGCGACTACGTGCGCGTCCAATGGTGTCTCAACGAATCCGGTGACCGTCCGCGCCTGTGGCCCCAGCGCAGCCTGGCACTGCCCGATTCTGTCGCCATCCATCAGCGATTCGGCGACCTGACAACCAATTTCGGCATCGAGCCGCTGTCACGAGAGGAGTTGCATCAGCTGCTGTACCTGTATCAACTGCTCACCGTCCTCGCTGCCGAGGCCAGCCCCTACAGACGGCGCTGGGCCGCGCCGATCGCCGCCGACCACTACGAATCACTGCGCGACCACCTCTGGGGCCACCCCCGACTCAGCGACCCGCAGAAACAGGCATGGCTGACGACCCTGCTCGATATCCAGCTCAATCCGCGGTGCGTCCTGCCCTCGTCCCCGGACTACCTCGATCCGATTCCACCACAACCGGTTGCGCCGCCGTGGGTGCTCGCCGATCAGCCGCTACGGCACTGGTTGCTGCTGCGGCCCGAGAACGGCGCATGGATCGTGCGCACCTACCTCGAAGACCCACACGACCCGCAACGGTGGACCCGCCAAGCCGTACTCGCCTACCCCGACGCGCAGGACATGATCTCCGCCCTCGCCACCGGCGCGACCTACCGCGACGTACGCACCGACACGATCGCCACCCTGCCTCCCCTCGACATCACCACGCAACTGCCGCGGTGACCACGGCACAAGTCAGGAGCACACGCCATGACCGACCCCACTTCCACAGGATCCCCGCCAGTGCCACCGGAGCCGGCACGAGTGCCGACCTCCGGGTTCGTGCTGGCGGATCTGCAAATAGCAATCGACCAGTACCGGCGACTGCTCGCCGTCCACGCCTCGTTACCGGAGCCCCGCCCACCCGAACTCCGATCCGACTTCGCGACGGCAACCGAGCGACTGGCGACACTGCGCCGGATCGTGTCCACGACAGCGGAGTACCGCGAGGCCATCGACCGCACCCTCGCCGCCATCGCCGAGGACCCCGCGTCCGAGCACACCCCGGTGTTCGCATGGCCCAGCATCGAGGAGCTCGCCGAGCGGACCCGCATCGTTATCGGCGACCAGACCGACGAGGACGCCACGCCACCGACGATCGAGGATCTGGCGCGGCTGCACCAGCTGACCTGGACAGCCCGCGGCAACCCCAGAAACTCCGACAACGATCTGCACTATCCACTCATCGTGGCCCAGCGAGCGCACATCCAGCGAGTCATCGCCACCCAGACAGCCATGAGCTCTACGGAAAAATACCGCCTGTTCGCTAAGAGCACGCAGCGCGACGCCGCCGATATCGTGCTACCGCCACAACTGTCGGACTTCGCTGACTGGCGCTACGGCCTGGACGCCTTCGATCTGAGCGGCGTTGAACTACCGCAAGGCGTCACCGTGCACAGCAGCTACTACGACGCCAACACACGCTACGTCGTGTTCGCGGGCAAATCCGTCAGGGTCGACCTGTCGACAGCCTGCGGGTTCAAGGTCGCATCCGAACACAGATGGGCCGCGGACCGCGAAGTTCCCACCTTTGCCGACGCCACACGAATCGCGTTGGACACCATCGCGCAATGGCGTGAGGCCGGGCTGCGGCTCGAACATCGCCGCGACGGGATCTACCAGGCCCACACCTCACACGGCGAATGGACGCAGTTGACGTCCCGGTCCGGCGACCTGCGTACCGCTCACGAGTTGTATCGATTCGCCGCAACCCATCTGGGCCGCGACGACCTCGCTCGGCGCTACGGATTCGATGTCGGCACGGTCCTCAGTCCGGCGTCACACGCCGATACCAGCGCCGCGATGCGTATCTGCTTGAACGAGGTCGCCGCCACGCTGCGCGAACGCGCCAACGCCGTCGACACGGAGGAGTTCGGCCTCGACCCCACCGGTCAAGCCACGACGGAATACCCGCCCAGTTCCTACGAGAGGGCCGATGCCCGCGCACTGCGTGAACTCGCGGCCCTCATAGTCGAGGGCCCGCCGATCGCCAAGCCCGGCGACTACATCGTCACCTTGCGCAACGCGATCAGCACAACCGGCACGCTGGTCACCCTCCACACCGACCACGACGCGGCAATGAAATACGCCCGAAATCAGCGCCCGTTCAACAACACTCGGGTCACGGTCGCACGAGTACTCGGGGTGCACTACGACGGTCTCCGAACAGAAACCGTCCACACCTCGCCGAACTATCCACCTGCCCATGCGGCACCGCCACCTCGCCCCGCGCCACGAATAGCCCTCAACAGCAATCGAACCGGTCTGCGTCGGCTTCCGCCTCCGCACACCGGTGGTCGCAGGCCGCGACTATGAGCCGGGCCGGGCGGATCCCCGACAGTGAGATCGCCGCGATACGCGCCGCCTCGCCGATCGACCGCGTCGTGAGCGCCTACCTCGAACTACGTCCCGCCGGGCCCGACAGACTCAAGGGTCTGTGCCCGTTCCACATCGAGGCGACCCCCTCGTTCCATGTACGACCCGACCGGGGCTTGTTTCATTGCTTCGGCTGCGGAAAAGGTGGCGACGTATTCACCTTCCTCCAACAGATCGAACACCTGGAATTCCCCGACGCGGTCGCCCTCGCCGCCCAACGTATCGGGTACCGACTGCGCTACGAAGGCGGCGGCCCCTCGACCGAGTCTGCGCGCGGAACCCGCGCACGCCTGGTCGCGGCCAACTCCGCGGCCGCCGAGTTCTACACCGCCCGCCTCCGCACCGATACCGAGGCAGCGACCGCCCGCGAATATCTGACCTCCCGCGACTTCGACGCGACGATCATCGACGCGTTCGGCTGCGGATTCGCCCCCACCGGCTGGGACGAACTCACCAAACACCTCCTACAACAGGGATTCTCGCTACCGGAACTCGAAGCCGCCGGGCTGTCCCGGCCGGGGCGGCGGGGCCCGATCGATCGCTTCCGCGCCAGACTGCTCTGGCCGATCCGTAACGCCAGCGGCGAAGTTCTCGGCTTCGGCGCGCGTCGTCTCTTCGACGACGATCGTGTGGAAGCGAAGTACCTCAACACCCCAGAAACCGTGCTGTACAAGAAATCTCATGTCCTGTTCGGTCTCGACCACGCACGCCGTCCCATCGGCGACACCCACCAAGCCGTGATCGTGGAGGGGTACACCGACGTCATGGCGATGCACGCCGCCGGTATCACCAACGCGGTAGCCTCCTGCGGCACCGCATTCGGCGAACACCACCACTACATCCTGCGACGGATGCTGGCCGACGACGCCCCCTGGCGCGCCGAGATCATCTACTGCTTCGACGGAGACGCCGCAGGCATCAAAGCCGCCACCGGCGCCCTCACCCACGTGAAGAACACCCCAGGGCGATCCTCGGTCACGATCGCCCCCGACGGAACCGACCCCTGCGAACTACGCCAACGCGACGGCGACGAAGGCCTGCACGAACTGATCCTCGCCCGCACCGCCCTGATCGAATACGTCCTGCGCGCCGCGATCGCCGAACACGACATCACCACCGTCGAAGGCCGCATCGCCGCCGTCCACCACGGCACGACACTGCTGCACCAACTCCCGGACCCGATCACCCGCAGCGAGTACACTCGCCAACTCGCCGGATGGGTCGGCGTAGACCCCGACGCCGTCGCGGCGAGCCCCACCGACAGCACCGTCCCGACCGCCGAATCCGCTCGCAATCAGCCTGCCAAACGCGCACGCGCACCGGGAGACGAGAAGTACAGGTGGCAGAGAACCGCACTACAGGCTGCCTTGCAAAAACCTGCGCTCGCTGCTGAGCACGGATTCGATCAACTGCCGCCGGAGGTGTTCGACCAGCCTGTTTACTCACTGCTCTACAGTGCGATCGCCAGCCTGGGTGGGGCGCGATCCGCCCCTGCCGACACCACTGCATGGGTCAACGCCGTCACCGCGCATCTGGGCACCGACACTGGCCCGGCGACCGAACTCGCGGTGCAGACATTGCACCTGCCTGGTGACGAGCCAGGGAAATACCTGCGTGCGGTGTTCACGATGATCACCGCCGGGCATCTCCTGACCCGAGTCGAAATACTGCGCAACGAACTGGATTCGGTGTCTGCGCTCGACGAGCCCGAACGCTTCCATCACCTGATCGCCGCCATACAGGACACCGAGCAGCACCGCCGCACGATTCTGACCGCGAACCCGAACCCGAACCCGAACCCAAACCCGAGGTCCGAGCCTTCGCCATCGACGTACCGGCACATCACATCGACTACTCAACCTCGAAAGCCACCCCGACCACCGACGCCAGGGGCCGCGAACCGGACACGGCGACCACGGCTTTGAGCATCCTGGCGGCGATCAACTCACCACTCACCGACCCTCCGCGCGGCCAAATCCAGCGACTCCAACCCTTGCGGGACTGTCGAGGCTAATTCAACTCCCGTCCCCATCGGATCGTCAGATCGAATATCGCTCGGGCAGTGGTGGTTCGGTTCTCCTGGCCTCCGGCCAGGCCAACGGACTCGATATCTGCCGAGCCTGTCCAGGCACCGACGGCGAGATAGGTGAGATAGTGGGCGAGGCTGACGACGGAGTGCCGCACGTCGGAGTAGTGCAGGGTGAATGTCTGCTGGTCGCCCTTTTCGGTCGCTGTCATTATGGCGTGCAGAATTTTCGCCGGAACAGCCAACACCTCCCCATCCTCGCAGATCAACCAGTAGGCCGCAGTCGGGCTGGTCGCGAGCACCCCGGTCAATTGGTCGATCTTTATCGTCCATGTGCATGCGGTGGTGGTGGGGGTCTTAGTTGCGGACAGGTTGGCTTTCTTGACTTGGACGAACTCGGCGAAGACGATCTCGAGCCGTTGATGAACATCGATATGGACAACAAGCGCCAGGTCGGCGTGCACGGAACTTTCTTCGGTTTTGGATATCGTCCGATACTTTCCTACCACTTCGACCGGTGAGGCATAGTCGCCCCGGTCGGCGACGATCAGTTGATGGTGGTCCCGGAGGGTGTTCTCGATGATCTCCATCAAGCGCCCTACATGGCCTTCTTCTTCCGACCATCGTTGGCTGATGAACTTTCCGCCGAACTCGTCAGCGGCGGAGTGGACTGCGTCGTGAAAGCCTTGCTCGACCTCACCGTCGGAAAGCCACGTCGCGGTCGGCGGAGCGAGCGGCCTAGGGAAGACCGGACGGCGGCGATCGGAAAGGCGGGCCAGAGCGTTGGTGTGAAAGGCGTAGGCAGAGTTCCGGTCGAGGCCGTCGAGTAAACACAAAAGACCATCCGCCAAGGTCTGGATGCCGTAGTTCAACGGGTCGTCGACGACGCCCTCTAGTGTGGAGCGCACGGCAGGAGTGAGCGCAGCAGCACGCATTGTGCCCTCGGTCAGCTCGACATTGTTCGAGCCGAGAATCTGCATCAACCACGGCAGAGTCTGCGCCCAGATATCGGGATGGCGTTCGACCGCTTCGTGAAACCGTCGCCGCATCGCTCCCGATTCGATTCCGGTGCGGCTGAGGCTCGGGAACTGTGCAACAGCAACTGTGGCAGCGATCAGCCGCGCGACATCCGACGACAGTTCGTCTTCGCGGGTCGGCTCCGAAACACTCATACCGCGGCGGCGGTCGAAGTAGTCGACACGCATCTTTGCCTCAAGTAGCCCCCTGGCAACCTCGTGTGCTGTCAGCAGTTCATCCGGAATCTCGTCGGCTTTGCGGGCCCACCACACCAGGTCCGAGTCCGCTATTTCAGGGAGCAGATCGGCACTGCGCTCGAGCAGAAAGCGTTCAAGCTCTAGCGGGCAGGCCTTCATCGCTGCTTGCCAAAGCCCTATCCTGTTGCGGGGCATCACTCGGATTTCGGGAGATGATTCCGCCCGTGCGGCCCGCATGATCCGGGCAGTAAGGTCCGGCGCGCCGATCAGGACTTCGAGAGCCCAATCGTTGTTCAACACGATCTTGCGGCGTGGTGGCCGCGGGGTCGCGGTTTCAGAGCCAGCCGAATCGGCCTCGGAGAGCTGCATTTCCTCGGGCGCGGTGGCCAAATGCCACGCAAGGCGACTCTCGCCGTCGAGTTGCTGCACCTCAGACCACAGCTCGTCAGGAAGCCAACCCATCAACTCGTCCAGCAGGTTCGCGTTCATCGGCTCCGATTCTGTCAGCCCCCGCTCGAACACGATTCGCAATCGGCGGGATAGGCCAGTTCAGCGACGCGGCACCGAAACCCGACACCGGATTTCAGCCACGCGGCCAGGCTTCGGGACGCGAACAGCCCGCCGGGCTGCAACTACGACTCGTGAGCCTCGGTCGACAGATCGCTAAACCTCTCAGTCGACGACGGGAGCGACGGCATGTAGACCGAGCGCGTCGAACCATGAACGCCTTTCGGCGGGACCTTGTGCGCCTGTGTACCGTTCGTCGGCACGGCGCGGATCGACCAGCCCTCGGGGCCACTCAATTCGTTCGCCACAATTCCGATCGTGATGACAAACTACCGGCATGGCAGCGATCTGGCGCAACCGTGACCTCGAGCAAATCACCGGTGCCCCTCTGGACGAGAACGGCTTGACCGCACAGGGGATCGAGAAAATCGTCGCCGAGTACCCCGACGAAGCCATGCAGGTCGAGTACAAGAGCCGCCGAGATCTCGAGCGCATCTCCCCGAAAGCGCCGACCGACCCGCCGCCATACCCTTGGAATCCACTGCAGGAACATGCCAAGGACATCTGCGCGCCTGCCAACAGCCGAGGTGCGATCGTAATCTACGGCGTCGAGGACTCCGGCGAGCTTCCCGGACGCCTGCGTCCTTTCGAGGACGGGGATCCGGCGAAGCTGATCGAGCAGTACCGCAAAGACATTCGACGGTACTGCTCACCGACACCACGCTTCGATATGTTCCCTGTGCGGACCGATGACCGATCGGGTTTCTACATCGTCGCGATAGTTCCCCCCAGCCCCAGCGCTCCTCATGCCGTGCTGTCGCAGACCGGGAAAAGCGGCCGCGGACAGCTCTACTACTTCGTGCGCGCCGAGGGCGAGAGTCATATCCGCGCCATGGCTGAGCACGAGGTGGCAGAGCTGTACGGGCAGCGAAGTCGCGGGCTGGAAACTCGCCGCCAACACGTGACCCGCGTATGGGAGGAAGGGGCAGCCCGAGTCAGAGAACACAGCGATAACATCTGGGCCGCAGTGAGTATCGTGCCCGACGCCCCGCGTGACGACGCACTCACACCGAGCACCCAGCAAGAGATCAAGGACTGGGACAACAACGCCACCTTCCCCGATTGTGTCCTGGGGTTGGTACCCGCAGTGCAGGACAACGCATTCCCCGAGATGGGAATGCTTGTCTACACCCAACTGCTCGACATGGGCGACGATGTCCTCGCCCCGGGCGCGGCGACAACGTATCGAGAACTGCATGCCAACGGGTCGGGCTACGCGGCGATCAACATGCGAGATGCATCCGAGGACCCGACGGCGCCCTGCGATCTCGATGAGGATTCGCTGATCGATACGCTGGCGGCGCTCACCGTACATCTGCTCGCGTGGACCACTTCTCGCAACGGTCGATGGGGCAATGCCACGATCAACGCTGGCATTATCGGAACCGACAAAAAAGGGAACTTCGATATCTCCGTGCGGCTGATCGACCAAACGGGCCACGGTTCCGGACGCGGACGACGGATCGTACACAGGCCGCCACACATCGAGGTAGCCGCCCACCTCGAAGAAATCGATTCGACTCAGAGCAAACTGCGGGTCGCCTACACGGTAGCGTCTCGGATCCTGCAACGATTCGGTGTCCTCGAACCATCATGGCTCGCCGAGGACGGTGCCATCGTCGCTACCGAGATGATGAACCCACAGAAGCCACGGGCAAGACAATGGGCAGAACAGCACGACGTCGAGTTCATAGAATGGAACAGCCGCGCTCAACCCACCGCCCAGCGACCCTAGGATTCACAATGGCATCGCGCGGTCTCCAACACGAAGTTCACTGTCGCCGAACCTGATTGCGGCCGTGGGGTCTGTGCCGTGGACAGTCGACTGCCTCCCCGCGTTCGTAGAGCTTGATCTGCCGAGACCGTCGGCTGACTGCCCATGCCCGCACTGCTCACCAACTGCGAGGTGGCGTGCAGCAGTGTTGACCTCGATGATGACTTGCGGACTACGCGAGCTAGCATGACTGTACATGCACAGCTGTGTATGCTGAGAAGAATCAGATAGGCGACTGCCCCGGAGGAGGCGCACCGCGTGGGAGAGCCCGCCTACATCTCCATCGCAGCGGAGTACGCACGGATGATCCGCAGCGGATCGCTTCAACCCGGTACCCAGTTCCGCAGCCTGAACGAGTTGGTAACTCGCCATGGCGTATCCAAGATCGTCATTATCCAAGCCATCCAGCTGTTAGAACGGCAAGGACTGGTACGCACGGTCCCCCGCCGAGGAACCTTTGTAACGGATCACCCGAACCTCGTCCGCGTTGCCCCCGAGCTCCAGACGGAAGGGCTCGAAGATGCATGCGGCCGAGAATCGGCCGGTGATGCACGCGCAGAACGTGAGAGCCGGCATGTTGCAGCTCCGGCAGAACTTGCGGATGCCTTCGCTATCGCCATAGGCGACAGCGTCATTCACACCGTCACGCGCACAACCGAGGATGGTCGACCAGTCTCCATCTCTGACACCTACCGGCCGACCGGCGCCCCCGATTTATCTGCTGCGACCGTACTCGAAGAGTGTGTGGCCGACCGGCTTCCGTCGGAGGCACACGCAGCTTGGCTCCGCACGAGTCCGGGCGACCTCGTCAAAACAGTGCGTCGGCAATGGCTGGGTCCCGACGACAGCGTGTTGGCTCTGTCGGAGATCTCATTCCCCCGAGACCGCTACGACGCCTTCGTATTTCGGATGGAACTGACACAACAACCCAGGCAGTTGCCTCCCAATTAGAGCTGGAATGCAATCACAGTGTCAGGCGAGCCGAAGGAATCGGCGATTTCGGTTGCCCGAGGGGCCGGGTGAGTGATCAGGCGAAGGCGGGACGTAGCACCCTGAGCATCGGCAGGCGGAAGGCGTGCATCGCCAGCCATGACCGCCAGAAGCCGTTGCGGTAAGCCTCGATGAGGTGACCGTACAGCCAGACCGCGAGACCGACGATCAGCCACATCAGCGAGATCAGAACGCCGTGGCCGAGCTGCGGATGCAGCGATCCCACCGAATCCACGACCAGCAGGAACCCGCCCCACCTCGCCAAGACCGGGAATCGCAGCGCGAGCACCAGCATGCAGCCGACCGCGATGACGACCGCTTCCACCATTGTGAGTAACCCCCGGATTCGCATGACCGACCCGCATGCGGATCGGTGTGGGTTGATTTTACTGTCGCCGGTCTCGTTGTGACAGATTCCGCGCCAGACAATCAACTATACATAAACAACGTATTATACGCGAATCCGTGCGTCAGAGTTTGGGGCCGTGGGTGGCGCGCGTTGGCCGCCGCGCCATCATGCGGCGGCGTTCAGCAGGATCCAGGGTAGCGGTGGCGCGCACCGGTGGCGGTGACGCCGCGGGGGGCTTCGTTGCGGGCGTATTCGATTCGTCCCGGGCTGGTTCGGTCGCGGTGACGGCTGCGTCGATCACGAGGTTCTCGGCTGGCGGCAGCGCCGGTGCCGATCGGTGGGCGGGGTCGTTGGTGCCGGTGGGTAGTACGTCGGCGTTCTCGGCGTAAGCTGCGGCGCGCTCGGCCATGTCGGCTTTGGCGGCGGCGATGTACTGCTCTCTGGTGGCAAAGGACGAATCACGCACGGTTGCTTCGGTGGGGTTGAGATACAGCGACCAGCCCGGGAGCCGCCCCTTGGCGAGGAGTCGCTCTTGCTGGGCTGCGCGGGCAGCGACAGCCTCGGGAGAGTCGTGGGCAGCGTTGACCTCCAGCCGTAGTTTGACCAGTTCCACTTTGGCGGTGACGAGTTCGTCGATCTGCTCGAACGGATTGTCGACAATGTTGCTGGAGTAGTTGAGTTCGTAGGTCTTCCGTTCCACGTCGGCGCGTAGCTCGATGACCTTCTTGTCGAGTCTGGTGTAGGCGTTGGAGATTCGCGTCGTCAACCCACGCGCGGTGTCCGCATCGTTCGGGGGCTTGGCCGCTTTCTTCTTGTCAGGGTCGTTGTTGTCGGCTGTCTTGGCCTGCGGGAACAGGTTTTCGCGCTCGATGCTGGCACTGACCGGAAGGTCTCCGATCTGCAAATACAGCACCGAGTAGGCCGGATCCAGCGTCGCGATGATCGAATGGCCGTCGATGGTGCCGATCGCGCGGGGGTCGGCGATCCGGCGGTTTCGTTTGTAGGCCGTATCGGCTTCGAGGAAGGCTTGCCGCGCGGCGGCCAGTAGCGCTCTGTTGGCCTTGCCGCGGTCATCGAATTCCACGCCGTCCACGCCGATGATGCCGGGTTGGTTCGCCCACACCGCGGCGGCCGCGAGATGTGGTGTGGCGGTGTCGATGAGGCGTTTGACTCGGCGGATCTCGCGTGGCAGGGACGTGATGCACGAACGTGCGCGCTGTACGGACTCGCTGTGGGCTTCTTCGAGGTTGCTGAGGCGATTCACGATCTGTTCGAGTTCGGCGATCGCGACGTGGCGAGGGTCGCCGGTTGCGATCGCTTTGGTCAAGGCGGCGGCTTGTGCGAGGTCGCCTTCGTCGAACTGTTCGATTTCGTCGAGATCGAGTGTGCCGGTGCGGGCCTGCTCGATGAATTCGGCTTTGAGCTGGACTTTGGACCACATGAAGGCGTCAATGGTGCCCTCGGCGACGTAGACGAGGACGTCGGCTGTGGAGTTCTGGTTGTGTTGGCGGATGACACGGCCTTCGCGTTGTTCGAGTTCGTCGGGGCGCCAGGGGACGTCGATGTGATGCAGGGCGATCGCGCGAGTCTGGATGTTCATCCCCGTGCCGCCCTTTTCGGTGCTGGCGAGCAGGACGGCGAAGTGACCGTTGTTGCAGTCCTCGGTGAGCTGACGTTTCTGCGAGGGTTTGGCGAAGTCGTGGATGAAGGCGATCTTGTTCTCGGGCATGCCATCGAGCCCGAGCTCCGGCAACCCGGCGACGAGCAGTTTCTTGAGCGTGACGTAGAGCGATCGATCCTTAGCGACCCCGGTGGGCGTGCCACGGTCGCAGAACCCGATCTGCAACGCCCCTGGCACCGGATGCAGTTCGCCGTTGGGAGCGCGGTACCGGTTGTTCTTGGTGGCGTGGTAGCGGGTCAGCATCTCCCGGGCGACGACGTAGGCGCGGGTGTGGGTGAGTTCGGCTTCCAGCCCGACCAGCAGCGCGTCGAGGGCGGCGTTGCGGCCGTCGGACAGGACTTTGAGGGGGTTGTCCTTCCATGTCTCGTCCGGTTCGAGCACCGACAGGCGGTAGTCGAGATCGGAGATGAAGTCCTTGATCTCCTGGGAGGGGTCGAAGGCGATGATGCGGCGTTCACCGCCGCCGAGGGCAGGCAGCTTCGCGGGTACTTGGCTGCGGGTGACGACGTCGGTATAGACGCGGGTCAGCGCCAGCATTTGAGGGAGGTTTGCGTAACTGGCGATCTTCTCGACAGCGGTGACGGTGGTGCCGGAGACATTGGTGGCGATAACCGACTTGAGTGTGGTGAACACCGAAATCCAGTCGGTGACATCGGCGAGACCGCGTTCTTCGAGCAGGTCCGGGCGTAGATACTGCTGGTGGACCCATTCCTCGACCAACGCATTGGCGATGCGGGTGCCGGTCGCGGCGGTGCCGATGCGCATGTTCTCGATGACCGGCGCCGAGGCGCGGGCCAGTGCCTCGGCAGCGGCGCGGTCGCGTAGCAGTTGGAAGGCGATCGCGATGTTCTCCGCGCGCCCCGACCCCGGTGAGAGCGCGGCTTCGGGTACTGGGGAGATGCGGCCCTTGTTCTTGTACCGATGGAACTCATCGATCAGCAGGTAGTCCATCCCGCTGTCTTCGAGGGTCAGGCCGATGTCCTTGACCGCCTCGGTGAGTTTCTCGAGTCTGGTCTGGAGTTTCTTCTTGGCCCGGATGAGGTCTTTGATGCTGCGGTCGGGAACGTCGTCACCGGTGTCGGCCTCGGCCAGTTTCTCGTCGACGGTGACGAGTTGTTCTTTGATGTAGCGGGCGCGCCGGGCAGGTTTGACACCGATCTTCTCGAACGCCGACTCGGCGACGATGACGAAGTCCCAGTCACTGGTGGCGGTTTGGGCGACGAATCGACGTCGTTCCTTGGCATCCATGCCGGGCGGCGCAGACAGGGCGGTGGAGGTGGGGAACCACTTCTTGGACGCCTCGACCACGTCTTCGACGATGTGGTTGGGGACCACGATCCAGGGTTGGCGGCGCAGCCCGTACTGGCGCAGCAGCCACGAGATCATCAGCATGGTGCCGGTCTTGCCGGAGCCGACGACGTGATCGAGTTGCGTGGTGGGTTCGTTGACGCCGCGTGCGGCGCCGTCGAGCTGGTAGCGGTAGGGCGTGATCTCGGTGGACAGTCCCAGGATTACCAGGGAGCGACCGTCGTGTTTGGGTTCGACCATGCAGTTCAACGTGTTGTTGAACAGCGTGACCAGCCGTTCGCGGCGTTGGTCGTCAGCCCAGAGCCAGCGACGGAACTCGCCGCGGATGCGGTCGGCTTGGGCTTGGGCTTGGGCGGTGCCCTTGGTGTCGAGAAGAGGAGCGCCGTCGTCCATCTCCTTCTTCGAGTGACTGACGACGATCTGTCTGCTGTTGCACAGAGCTTCGAACAGCTCCAGCGCACTACGGTCCTTGGTGCTCCAGTACCGTTCCTTCTCGCTCGCCTTGGACTTGCTCTCGAAGCGCAGTGAGCCGCTCAGGCGCGAGGCTTTCACGTCTTCGAGCCCGAAGGTTTCCCGGGCGAAGTCGGCGTGGTCGCTGGCCGGAATCCATGCGGCGCCGGGCCGGACCTTGATGCGAGGGGCTTCACGCCACGGCGGGGCGACCGCTTCGAGGGCCGCGGCGTTCTCGGCGAAGGCGGAGTCGACAGCGGCGGCCATGCGTGCGCGGGTCAGTTTGGCGCGCACATCGCCACTCAGGTATTTCGGTGCCGGGATCAGAATGCCGGGCTGGTCAGGGTCGGTGAACACCTTTCCTTGCAAACGTTTTCGGGCGGTGTCCTGATCGACTCCGAGCAGTTGGGCGATGTAGTCCAGATCCACACCGCGCCCGGTGCCCAGGCTGATCGACAGCGCCTCGGCGGGGCTGTCGGTGGAGGTGACCACCCGCGGTTTGCTCACCAAGTCTTTGCTGAAGACGAGGGACTTGAGAGCTGTGCCGGTCCGGTCGTCGAAGTGTTCGAGCGCCAGGACCGAAGCCATGGTCGGGTCGCGGCCGATCGCGCCTTCCAAGTGTGTGCGTTTCTTGGTGCGCGGTACTGCTGTCCACGCCTTCTCGTCGAGTTCCTCGACAACCTCGGCGGGCAGGGGACCGGTGTAGGGCCGGTTTTCCTCGTCGGAGTGACTGGTGCGCCATCTGATTTCCAGTTCGGTGTAGCGCTTGTCGTGTTCGGCGGGGCTGCGCTCACGCCCTCCCTGCCAGGTGAAGCGGTTGAGCGGCCCGTAACGGGAGACATAGTCGTCGTAGGCGCGGTTGAGTCGCTTGCGCGCCTGGGTGCGTTCGTGGGTGTCGCGGTTCTCGCGTTGAGTGGTCACGAGATGGTGGGCCAGGTCGCGCAGGTGCAGCAGTGCGCGGGTTTCGGTGGCTCTGGTGGCGAAGACCTTGATCGGTTCCCAGGTGCGATATTCGGTAACCGCTTCGAATCCGGTGTCGTCGCGGTAGCGCACCATCCCGATCGGGTGGGTCAACATCTGGTCCGGATCGCGCACCAGCAACCCTGAGGATGGCTGGGCGAGTTCGGCGAGATCGCCGCGACGCGCGGTCAATCCGAGCTGTTGTCCTTTGGCGGTACGCACGATCGAGCGCAGGGCGTCCTCGACCTGACCGGGCAGCAGCGACAGGTCCTCGTGGGTGACGTTGAGCGAACCCCCGCGGTACATTCCGTGTCCGGCCGAGATCTCACCGAGCACGTAGTGCGGGTTGTTGGTGAACCAGGAGTTGATCGCCAGGTCGGTGTTCTCGCCGGTGACGGTATCGATGAACTCGCGCTCGATCGAGTGCTGGAACTGTCGGTTGCGTGCGACCACATCGTCGGGCTGCGCGGGTGGATCGGTCGAGTCCTCCGGTGCCAGTTCGCGTTTGCGTAGCAGAATGATGTCGGTGACGACCGGGGTTCCCGCGACCCTGGTGAACGCTGTGCCGGGCAGGCGTACCGCGCCGATGAAGTCGGCGATTTCGAGAATGTCGGTGCGTGCGAGGTCGTTCTTGGCGTCCATGGTCCACGCGGAGCTGATCATCGCGACGTAGCCGCCGGGGGCGGTCATGTGCAGGGCTTTCAGGATGAAGGCGTTGTGGATGACGTGTCCGCGCGGGTTGTAGGTCGGATCGCGCTCTTCCCAGTCGCCGAACGGGACGTTGCCGATCGCGGCCACCACCGAGGACGGTGGCAGGTGCGTGTGCTGGAAACCTTCCAAACGCACCAACGCTTCGGGGTAGAGGCGGTGGATCAGCCGGGCCGAGATCGTTTCGTTCTCGATGACGACCATGTCGGCATCGCGCGGTGCCAGACCGACGAAGGTGCCTGATCCGCCGCCGGGTTCGAGCACTCGGCCACCGTCGAATCCGGCGTCGACCATCGCGGCCCAGATCTGGGCGGCGATGGTCGGATCGGTGTAGTGCGCGTTCAACGTCGAGTCCGCGGCGGCGTCGTAGGCGTCAGGGTCCAATAGGCCCCGCAGGCGTTCGCGGTCGGCGTCCCAGTCGGATTTGCGGGAATCGAAGATGTCGGGGACCGCACCCCATCCCGACCACGCGGCCAATTGCGGGGCTTCGTCGGAGTCGGCGGGGCGATCCTCGGCGTCGAGCTGCGTGAGGAGCTCGATGGCGTTCATGTTCGCTCGTGCGCGCGAGCGTTTGCCACTGGGCACGGTGACGATCCCCGGATGCACCCAGTTGCGGGCCGGTGACTCACCGGCGGCGTCGGTTTCGGCCTCCGGAGGCCGGTCGGGGTGTTGCTCGATGCGGGTGGTGGTCGTGACGGGAGTGAAGTCTTCGGTTTCTGCTTCGGTGTCTTGTGCGTGGGCGGCGCGTTGGGCTTCGAGGATGCCTTCGCGTAGGCGGGCGTAGCTGCCACCGGCGTCATCGACCCAGAACGGGTCGGTCAGTTCTGCTTGGTCGATCAGGGACAGTGCTCGGGTGAAGTCGCCCTGCCGGTAGGCCGCGATCGCCTCCACGTTTCGCAACTGTTCGGCATTGCGGGCTCTGTCGCGTTGGCGTTGGGCCACTTGGGCTTGAGTGGCTTTGCGGATGTCGTTGCCGCGCTCGGCCAGACGTGCGCGGGCGACCATCTCGACCGCCGCGAGGCTGCGGCCGGGGGCGAGTTGACGCATCGCGACCTCCGCGACGTAGGCCGCGACGGCTTGTGCGCCCCCTTTGCCCTTGAACAGGGCGGCGTAGTCGTCGGTGACCAGGGCGATGATCGCGCGATCCAGCGCGCTCAACGCCACCTCTGGTGTAGCCATCACCTGCTCGGGTCCCGGCTGCGTCGAGGTGGCGGGCGGCGAGGTGGAGTCGGCGTCGGATCGCGTGGTAGGGCCCGCGTCGCCGCTGGCGGCGGCCCCGCTCGTCGAGGGGCCCGGTGAAAGTCGGGGTTCGGTCTGGGCTGCGGTCTTTGGGGCCGGAACCTTCGGCGACCGAACCGGGGCGGCGGTGTCGCCTCCGTGTGCCGGGGTGCGCGCCGATGGCATTGCTGTGGCGGTTGGTCGCGCGACGCCGGGGGCGATGTGGGCGTAGACCTCATCCAGGCTCGGCCCCATCTGTTTGACTTCGCCGACCGTGCGACTGGATCGGGATCGGTTGTAGACGTAGGGTCCGAACGGGCCCTTCAGATCGAAACGTAGTCGGAACCGCACCGGCACCGTGAGGCCCTCGGGGCTGTCGATTTGCAGCTCGTAGCGTCGATCGCTGGGATGGGGTCTGCGGAACTCGCCGTTGGCTTTCCAGCCGCGGGCACTGGCCTCCTCAGCGGCGTATGTCGCTTCGGCGGGTTCGAGTGCGGGACCGACCAAGGCGGCCACCAACAAGGCGTCTTGGTAGTGGAATTCGCGAATCACGTCCAGGATCTGTGCCGCGGAGGAAGACGCGGGCAGTTCGACGGTGAATTCTTGTGCGCTGGAACGGACTTCGTCGTCGCTGGTGGAGGCGAGGATCCGGTATTCGCTGCTACCGGGTTGTGGGGTGGCGATTGTGAAGTAGCGTCCGGCTGCCTCGACCTCGAAGGCGAAGCGGGCGTCGCCGTCCTCGTCGTGGAATGCGTCGACCAGCCCGTCGATGCTTTCGAAGGCGGCATTGAATCCCTGGTCGAATCGACCGGTGAATTCCGAACCGGTCGTGTGTTGCCACACCGATCGGGCCAACGCCTGCGCTGCTGCCTCGGAGTCGGAGACCGAGGTTGTCAGCACTGTGGCCGCGTCGCGCAGGCGCTGTTCGTCGGCTTCTGGGTCAGCGTCGTCGTTCGTCGTGGTGGATTGCTCGCCTCGCAGCTGTTGCACGATTCGGGTCGCGGCGGCCGCCGCGAAAACGCCGTAGAACTCTGCGTCGCCGGTCGTGCACAATTCCGCCAGAGTTCCTGCGGCAGCTGCGTTCTCGGTCAGGATCGCCAGTGCTGTACCTGGATCCAGTTCGGTCTCAGGCTCAGATTCGGCGGGCTCGGCAGGTTGGTCGGCACCTAGCACTGTCGGTGGATTGAGTGAGTCGGCATCCTCGCCAGCTCCGTCGTCGATGACATCGTCGTCGGTGTCGGCGAGCAGGGGATGGTGGGTGCGCCACACCGCATCGGCGACCCGCTGCGCGAGAGCCTCCATCGACGCGTGTCCTGCGATGCGTGACCACGAGGGCGGCATGGTCCAGCCCGGGTCGGTGCCGCGCTCCTCGTCCAGGACAACAACGATGATCTCGGTGGCGTCCTCGACAGCGAAGTCCAGATATTGGTCGTAGGTGTTGGGGCCGGTGGCGATCTGCACCAGCCGCGTCGTTGTGGCTGCGCGCTCGAAGATTCGAGCCTCGAGCCGTTCGACGTCCGCCTGGATCTGCTGCTCGGACGGGCCGGAGTTCGCGCCTGTTTCCTGGCCGGGCTCGGACGTTCGATCGAGTTCGACGGGGGACTCGGCAGCGGCGGGCGGAGTGTGGACTGTCGAGTCGCTGAGTTTGGGGGCAGAGGCGGGCCGGTTGCGGGCGCGGATGTAGTGGTCGAACTGTTGCAGCAGTTCGGTGCGGTCGGTGTCGGGCACTCGCAGCCGGAACAGGGCGAGTTCGAGCTGTGCACGGGTCTCGCGTGCCTGGTCGGGATCGTCTGCGATCGACCAGATCGCCTGATCGACCGCGTCGAGAACCGCACGCGGGTCGGTGTCGCTGGACCGCGCGATGGCAGGGGATGCGGTGATGAGGGCGCGGGTCTGCCACCCGATATGTTCGGCTGCGCGCTGTGCGCCGAGATCGGCCAGCGCCCGGGTCATTTCGGTGTCGTATTCGTGCGGCGCGACGGGATTGTCGTAGTCGGGGGTGGTCGCCATCGCGTGCAGACGCGCGATCTTGGCCTGGCTGTATTTGATCTGTAGCGGCACCAACCCCGCGCGGTCCTCGGGATCGGGGGCGGCGCGCACGGCGGCCAGCGCGTCGACCTCCGCGTGGACCAACGCCATCAACGCTGCGGGAACTTCCGGGGTCGGCTCGGCGCTCTGCGAGGGCCCGAGGATGGAGATGGCGAATTGCAGCCGCTGTCGTTCCAGCTCACCCAATTCGGAGAACCCGCGCAGGGCCGAGTTGAAGTCCTGGAGTGCGCCGTCGAGTTCGCGCAGTCTGGCACGCCGGTCTGCTGCACGCGGCCACGTCCGCGGATCGAGGTCCAGTTCGGCGCTCAGGCGCGCGATGCGGGCCTCGGTGTAGAGGCGCTGGGTGCCCAGCGCCTCTCGCCAGTCATCGCTGGGGTCGGGTTCGCCGGCCAGCAAGGCGACTTTGGCGGCGTGCTCGACGGCAAGGGCCGCTGCCAGTGGCGGCGGAACCGGCTCGGTGAGTGGGGCGCCGATCAACGCCTGCACTTCGGCGTCGGACAAGCCCTGCTCGGCGGTGGTGAGTGCCGCGCCCCCCGCGTGCGGGCTGAGTTCGCTGGCTGCGAAGCCGACCTCGATCTGAACCTGTTCGAGGGTGGGGCGTCGACCGTCCTCGTCGCGAGCATCGGCCAAATGCGCTGCGAATGACCGGGATTGATCATAGGCGGGGTAGCCGTTTTGGATCCGCCACCGCAGCGTGAACCGTCGGTGCCCGCGCACCGTGTCGGCTTCCAACTCCAGGCGGTAGTAGTCGCGTGCGTTGTCGGGATCGACGGCGCTGTCGTGGACGCGCCATCCGTTTGCCCTGGCCCGCTCGGCGATCGAGTTCGCACTTGTCGGAGGCACCGCCACCGGCACGGCGCCAACTCCAGCGACGGGACCGGCGGCGAGTTTCTCGATGTCCGCGATGTCGCCGATCGCGACACGGGCAGGTATAGTCCCGAGGGGCGATGCGTCGTTTTCTATTGTCGGCCTGGATGTTTCGGCAATCACCTCTCGAACCATGGATTGAGGGGCGAGGTAGCCACGGATCGCGGGCATGATCCGCTGGCCATGTTGCCATGAGCTGTAGCGAGGCCACTCCAACGGCTGCCAGGTGCCGTCGGCGCGTCGGACCTGCGGGCCGTCGGCGGCACCCAGATCGAAATCGTGGCCGCCGACGCGCAATGACATGGTGAACTTGCGGATGTTGGAGGCCTCGATGCGGTCGCCCTGCCCAGGATCGAGGGTGTCGATGATCAGGCTGTCCCAGCCGCGAGCGTCGAGTTCTTCTGTCCGGACCCCCCCAACGGCGGTCCCGCCCACGGGAACCCTGTTCTGCCAGACCAGGGCGGCGGCCCGACGTGCCAGCTGTGCCCGGTCGTCGGGGGAGTCCAGCACCCGGCGCGCATCGGCGGCCAACCCCGCGAGATCGGAGCCGGGAAGTGGGGCACCGTCGACAGATTCTCCCAAACTGTGCAGGGCTTCGATCAGCACTTGTTGGGCGGCAGGTCCGGCGAACTGGAGATACAGGTGAAGGTTCTCTCGCTCGGCGAGAACATCGAGGACATCGCCGTGGAGGCGGTGGCTCATCGCTGCGGCGAACACCGCGCTCAAACGGTGTTCATCGAGTGCGTGCTCGGCGCCGAGGTCGGCGTCGGGTGTGCGCGAGATCTGTGTTTTCGCCCTGGCCAGGCTCACCCCGGTCCGTGTCACTGTGGCGTCGATGCTGCGGCTGCGGGCCGGGTTGTAGGTGAGAGTGTCCTGTGACAGTGACCAGACCAGTTCCAGCCGGGAGGCTGGGTCGGCGATGTCGACCATGGTCGCGGTGAAGGTGGCCGCTCCGCTGGAGTCGGGGACCGTCCACTGGCCTTCGGTCTGCCAACCGTGGGCGCGGGCGAGGCAGATCGTTTCGCTGGGCTCGGCCGGAATTCCGGTCTCCGGCCCCACCGCATACACCTGATTCAGTGCCGCTGCGCCGTGGGTGAAGGTGGCTTCCTCGATGATCGACAGTGCCCTGGTTCGGCTGGATTCATCGAAACGCTCGGTCGGTCTGCTCCGATGGACTGAGCCGCGCGCGGCGAACGCTGCCTGCGCCAGCGCCCGCCATTGCGGAGTCGATCTATCGCAACCTCCGGCCGCGGCCGCGGCGACAGCGGCGTCGATCCGGTCGAGCAGTTCGGCGTTGCGGTCGTAGTCCATCGCCCACCAGGTGGCGGGTTGTCCCAGGGCATTGGCGACCCTGTCCCGAGTCGTATTGACCTCGCGCACGTGGGTCAGAGCCTGTTCGGTCTCGGCGATCGACCGGTTGGTCTCGTCACGGTCATGTTCGGTGCCGAGGAGTCCGAGTTCTCCGCGAAGCCGGGTGACACGCGCCTGCAAATAGAGCGTGTGCAGGTAGTTCAGCGACCAGCGACCGGCCCCGCTGGTTCGGGCTTGTTCGGCGCGAACCCGTTCCAGGACGATCCGTGCGCGCGTTTCCGCGGCCACCAACACCGGCAGATCCTGCGGCGTCGGCGCGACCAGCAGTTGTTGAACGTCGAATCGGGACTTCGGTGCGGGTGAGGTGTTCTGGTCGGCACCGATGATGTAGGAGCGGGTGGTGTCGATGACCAGGTCCGCATCGGCGTCCGGCGCCCATTCCAGGTGGAACTGTTCGGTCCCCCGAGGAAGCCGTTTGTTCAGATCCAGGACGTAGGTGGCGGGTTCGCCGCGGTCGCGGGCGGCGTCCGACCAGCCGTGTGCGGCGATTTCGACCCCGCGCACCCGCGCGACGGCCATCAGCAGCGAAGCCTCCACCGCCGGTTCCTGATCCAGTTGCCTGGGGCCTGGCGGCACGGGCCGCAGCGCGAGCAGGACGCCGCGCACGCGGTCGGCGTAGGGGGTTTCGGGGATTTTGCGTCGTTTCAGGAACTTGTCGAGTTGTGCGGCGTAGTGCTCGGCTTCCGGTGCCCTCGACAGGCGCGCCTCTGCGGCGAGGTACACCGCCTCGTCGAGGGCTTCTCGCCCCGACTGCGTGCCGGTGTCCAGATACTGGTGGGGAAGTCCCTCCAGGGCCTGCGAGAGTTGGCCTACCGCGTTGATCGCTCCGGCGAGTACCCCCCGGCGCTGCTGCGAGGTGGCCAGCAAGGTCCGCAGTTGCTGGGCGTGTTCGCTGTTGGTGCTGTCGTCGAGCAGAGCGAGTTCGGCGCGGAGTCGGGTACCGCGGGCGCGGTGATAGGCCATCTCGTTGCGGCGGCGGGTGTGCTTGTTGTCGCCGCCCAGATCCGCCATCGAATCGCTGACGAGCGCACGCCGTTCTGCGGTGACCAGATCCACCATCAGCGTTGTGGGATCGGCGAAGCGTACGGCCAAGGCGTCGGTGTCGGCGAGTTCGGTGAGATACCGAGCGGGGTTGTCGGGCAGGCGTGGGTATCCGAGGTCGATCTCGGCGTCGAGCCTGCGCTGTCGCGCGGCCAGATAGTGCTGTGCCCGCGTGGCCAGCGGTGATCGATGCTGCCGCGACCGCTGTTCGGGCACCACCAGCGCTGTGCGGGCGGTCTGCTCGGCGTACAGGTGATGCAGAAGTTCCAACGGCGCGTCGGGGGTCTGCACCGCGCTGGAGTCCACGCTCAGATCGCTGTCGTCGGCGTCGGGGTGTCGCTCCCGCCACCGCGCGTAGGCGGCGGTGCGCGCTCGCCCTCGGTTGCCGGAGTGGTCCGACAGCAGTGCGCGGCAGCGTTGGGTGTGCTGCTCGTCGCCGGTGTCGACGGCGCGCTCCAACTCCGCTCGGAAGTAGTCGGTGATCACGAATTCGGCGCGGGCGACCAGCACTTCGTCGAACAGTGTCGGCGGATAGGAACTGAATTCGGCGACGAGCGCGTCGGCCATCGCCGCAGTGACCGCGCCCTCGGCCGGATCGTTCCCGCCCGAGGTCGTCGACGAGTGCGGCGGCTGCTTCGGATCGGTCGATGTGCCGGTGCGCGGCCCGTCGGCGCTGCTTGTATCTCGGTTCGACGCGGCGACAGCATGGTCCGACGGTGCGGGGTCGCTGATCGATCGCGGCGGGTCGGATCGAATTGGCCTGTCCGATTCGTTGACGGCCGGTTGCGTGGGAGCCGCGGTGTCGGCGCGGTCACCAGGTTCGGTTCGCTCGGATGTGCTGGTGTGATGGGGCTCGTGCGCGGTGATCGCTGTAGAGGTTTGGGGAGCCGGATGGTCCGCTGCCGCAGGAGCCTCGGACTCTCGAGCGATCAGCGTGCGGGTCCGGGCGTCGATGTCGGCGAGTTCGGCGGTGATCCGTTCTCGGGACTGCTGTGCTCGTGGCTTGCCGTATTCGAGTTCGGCGCGCAGTCTCGCGGCGCGGGCGGTGAGGTAGCGGTGGGCGCGTCTCGTCGCGGTGCCGGGACGGTCGTCTGTCGATACCTCTGCGGCCGCGATCAGTGCGTGGTGAGCGGCGCGTTCTTCCTCGCGTAGTTCACGCAGCCCCGGTGACATTATCGGGCTGTCCACGGCGATGGTGGTGCGAGGAAGTTCGACACCGATCGAGGCGATGTTGTGTGTGCGCCAATGTATTTCCCCGACAACCAGGGAGATGTCGTCGAGTATCAGGTGGTTGTCCAGCAGTGCGCGGCACACTGCGGACGTGGGCGTGTTGCGCCCTTGCTCGGCGTCCTTCAGCTGTGTGCGAAGGTGGCTGGTCATCGTGTGGTGCGCGCGGGCGACGACGGTGTCGTGGAACAGCGTCGGCGGGTAGTCGAGGAACTGTTCGGCTTCCGGATCGGCGATCGCGGCGGCGACCGCCGCGTCGAGGACTCGGTCCGCTACTTCGGCATCGTTCTCCAGTGATACGTCCGGCTTCAACAGTGAATTGCTGAGCCAGGAGAAGACCCCGCTCAGGCTGGCTGGGCGTTGTTCGCGGACGTCCTCGCCCCACTCGCTGGTGGACAGTTGCTCCTGGAACCGGTACAGGCGATCGCCGGGGGCGCGGGTCCACACCAGTTCGAATTCGTGACGTTTGTGCGGAGGTTTGGCGCGCAGCCGTAGCGTGAACCGACCGGGTAGCTCGGAGTGATCGCCCGACAAGTGCCACCCGGCCTTCTGCGCGCGGGTGATCGTGGTCGGTAGGTCTTCGTAGAGGTAGAGGTCCGGTGGCGGGGCAAACGGTGCGGGATGGGTGATCGGGCGCCAGATGTATTCGAATTCCCGGGCCGGTCGACGGGCAGCGTCGTCGGTGACCGGGGTTGGTTCCGGGTCGGTGCCGGGCTGGGTCGACGGCGACACGGTCTGTGCTGGCGGTGTCGGTGGTTCGGAATCGGGGACGTATTCGGTGTTCTGGGTGCGGAAGGCCACGTCGAGCCGACGGAAATCGGCTTCGAGTTTCCGGACACGACCAGTGCGGGTGGTGTGCCGCCAGGTCCGATTCAGATACCAGGCGCCGTCGGTGCCGATGCGTTGGGAGAACTTGAACCCGTGCCTCCTCAGGATCGGATGCAGAGTCGTATCAGCGTCGGTGGTGCCGTGCACCAGGGTTCCGGCGGGGGTGTGGGCGATAACGATGACCCGGTCGGCCTCCGCTGATGGGGCGGGAGTGGGTGTGGGC
>NZ_JAFMPL010000116.1:0-25473 GCF_019038455.1 Nocardia noduli | reverse complement strand
CAGGGCGGTGGGGTGGCGGGTGGGCGGTGGGAAAGCTAGCGGCCATGAAATGGAACCCTCGAAATCGTATGTAGCGAAAGACTTCTCCCGCCAACGCCGACACAGGGAGCGTCGTGCTGGCGAGAGTCGATGCTGTCGAGAATGCGAACGTCGCGGCTACCCGTGGGCGGTGACGGCTTTCGTGAATCAGCGAATCGGCCTCGCTACCGAGGACCGCGTCCTGGGTGAGCAGGTCGAACACCGTCGGGTAGTCACCGCTCGCGGCCGGGTCGCAGAAACGCAGTGTGCCGGTGGCGGTCTCCACAGCGACCCGGGTGTCGTCGTAGACGACGAAAACCGTTGCCGAGGCACGGAACCGAGCAGTGCGCGGAACGATCCCGACCACGGCAGTACCGGGCAACCACCCCAGCAGCGTCTCCAACTGTACCCGCGTCGTTTCAGGATCGCCCACGACCGTGTACAGGGCCTGCTCGGCGATCAGGAAATGCACCCGAGTCGCCGAAGCACGCCAACGCTGTTGCCGTGCCAGGCGCGCGTCCAACGCGGCCGACACATCACCACCTGCCCCCAGCGCACCGATGCTGGCCTCCAGGACCGCGTGCGCGTAGCCACGTGTCTGGAGCAGCGAGGGTTTGTACACGCTCGACCTCGGCTGGACCTTATTCACAGTCGACTGAACTGGGTGACGACGTATTTACGACGACTTCCCGTGCGCCCCTTAGCATCTCGATTACGCGCGCTCGGCTATTCCTTGTCACCCGGCGCTTCCTTGAGACTTTGGCTGCGTCGGCCCACACCGAGGAGCTGAGGCAACTCCCGCAGTATCGCGGGTCGATCCCGAGGAGCCGCACCTCTCAGCGCGAACCAGACGATCGCGACTCGGTGCCCGGCGAAAACGGAACTGCCGATTACGGCGGTCACCGCGGCTGGAAGTGTCAGCCCATCCAAGGCTCCCACGGAATTCCCTCTCATAGCGGTAGCGAAACGGACATCTGTGCGGACGACGCTTGGGACTCGCCACCGCCGAGGTACTACGTGGAGCGCGGCGTGGCGCTGATCGGAAGGTCCGCTGGCACGACCTGGTCCTCGGCCGTCCTCGCGGGACAGGTGCCCGCCGCGCAAGCGTGGTGGAGATGCGCTGTTCGGCTCTCGACCACGAGAACGACCGCGACCTCGCATCCGAGTGCCACGCCTTGTGCCAGGACGAATGACCGGAGGGCTGTGAACTGCGCTCCGCTGGTGTTTCGCCGGACCACTAGAGGCACGGCCAGTTCGTCGCTGCTGAACGTCATCGACATCGGTGCGCGCCGAAGGCCCAATTGCCATGTCAGCCAAGTGCTCACGATGATGCCGCTGCCGCGGAGCATGTCCGTGTCCACGGTGAGCCGCACACCGTAGGCATTGCCGTCGCCGTTGCTCACCATGTTGTCGGGCTTGCGCGGCTCCGGTGGTTCGATGGGTTTCGCACCACGCGCGATCAGGTCGATACTCCCGTCCGCGGTCTCACCCAACTGGTCGATCGAGAGGCATTGCTCAAGACGCCATCGGCTCACCGGGTAGATCTGGACGGCCTTGGTGAAGAGGTCGGCCTTCGGGATCGGGCCGAACCTGGTGACGAGATCGACCACGACCTCAACCGCTCCTCGGTACTTCGTCGCGTCCAGGCCAGGCCACTCCGCGAGTCCCCATAGACCCTCCGGGCGAATGTGAGCGAACCGCTTGTCACGGCGCAACGACTCGGCGAGCGCGCGGGGGCTACCCGCGCCGAGTTCCACGGCGATTCGCTCGATCCTGTGCGGAGCCCCCTGGTCGAGCAGCCAGAGATAGGCGACGTCCCGGGAGCGCGCGCGTCGACGCAACCACGTGCCATCCCGTTCGCGGACCAGGGGGCTCCTGTCGTCCGCCAGCAGACGCTCGAGCGGGAACCCACCGGGGACCTGATGATCGGCGACGAGCGCCGCCAGCATCTCCGACGTCAGTGGTGCGGCGCGGACGATCGCGGCCAGAACCGAGGCGAGGTCGTCGGGCGAATGCGTCCACCAACCATCGAGATCGCCAGCCCACGTGCGAGGTGGGCGTAGCCCGACCTCCTCCGCGAGGATCTTGATCGCGACGTGATCACGAACTTCGATCGCCTCGGCGAGTTCGTGTCGGAGAACCGCGATGCCAGCGTTCGCGGCCATCAACCTCTCGCGCCAGTCCGGTATGGCCTCGTCAGCGCTGTCACGAACATGCCCGGCGACCCGCGTCAGGATCTGGCGCGCGTACTCGCGACTGAAGCCATGCGTGTCGCCGATCTCCTGCAGGGTCGTTCCCTGACATCTGGCGAGGAATACCGCTCGCGAACGATCCGGGATCGCCGCCCACGCGTCCGTGAGCCAACTCGACGACGCCGCGTCCGCGAGATCGATTGTGCCCTCATCGGGATTCTGGTCCACGGCGATCCCCTAACCGTCCGTGACGTGGCTGACGGCCAGCCCCAGCCGTCGACCGATTCGCTCGTGGACAGTCTTCGTCTCCGGGTCGATCTGCTCGGCGAACGTATCGACCACGCAGAGAACCCACGGCCGCCCGTCACCCCTGGCCTGGGTGTTCAGCGCGCCCCATACGAGGTGCTTGAAGCCGACGACCGGAGCCCACGCGAACCACTGCTCGCGTTCCTCGTCGTCGGCGTGATTGATCAGAACGCGTAGTGGTTTCGTCTTCGGGGTGTCGGGACTGATGATCCAATTCTCGTCAAGGGCTTTCACCACGAGCACATCGACGTTCGACGCTGGCTTCTGGACCAGGCTCTTGTACTTTCCGATTCCGTTGACGGCCCGGGCTAGTTCCTTCATCGGCCCGTTCTTGATCCACACTCGGACGTCGTCATCCGTTCCGAGGTACGGCAGCAGGCGCCCGCCGATCCTCGCGTCCGCGGTCCACGTCCGGTACAGCTCTGTTCTCTCCGCGTGGGTGATGCCGGTGCGCGACTTCTCCCCGCCCTCGGCGTAGATCAGACGTGTGACCTCCATGTCGATTTTCGAGGGTATCGGGTGCTTCGTGCTCATTGGATTCCTTGCGTGTCCGGGAACTGGAGTTGTACTTCGTCGGAGGAGGTTTCGAGGTCGGCGGCGTCGCGGATCCAGTGATCCATCAACGTGCCGATGGTCTTGTCGCTGAACTCGATGCGAGACGCGTGCGACGAGTGGAGTTCGAGGTGCTCGGCTTCCTCCGCCTCAAGGGTTCGACGGAGGTCGAGGGTCGCCGCGACTCGCCGGATGTCGGTGACGAAGTCGAGCACGCGCAGAGCGTTCTTGCCCGGACTCAGCCGTAGACCACGTCCGAGCTGCTGGACGAAGATTCGGCGACTGTGTGTCACCCGCAGGAAGGCGATCAGGTTCACGTCGGGAACGTCGACTCCCTCGTTGAAGACGTCGACACATGTGATAACCGGGACTCTGCCGAGCCTGAACTCGTTCAGCAGGATCTGGCGCCGCAGGGGCGGCAGTCCGCTGTGCAGGTACGAGGCGTTGGCCCATGCCGAGTCCGACGTGGACAGCAGTCGCGCGATGTGCTCGGCGTGGTTCTTGGTCTGGCAGAACACGATCGCGCGTGGATCGGGAGTCGACCGCCATACGTCGCGGAGGTGTTCGACGATCTCCTCATCGCGCTGTGGCAGGAAGAGCGACCGGTTGAGGTCCTTGATCGAGTATCCGTGTGAGCTCGCGCTTCTCACCACGTCCCAGTCGATGTTGTCGACGTAGATCCGGTAGTCGACCGCTGAGAGGTAGCCCGCCGCCATTCCCTCGGCGATTCCCATCTTGAAGCTCGGTTCACCGAACCGAGCGGTGATATCGAACTTGTCGCCGCGCCAGGGCGTCGCGGTGACACCGAACTGAAGAGCGTTTGGGCAAAGGTCCAGCAATTCGGCGAATCTCCCGGTTTCCGCCACGTGGTGCGTCTCGTCGATCATGATCAGGTCGGGCCGATAGCCCTCCTGGCGAACTTGCGCGAGAACGGATTCGACGGTACCGACGACAACACCGTCAAGCCCACACGGTTTGCTGTCACCTGTCAACAATCGAGTCGGGACCGACTTCGGGATATGGCGCCAGATCGCCTTCTCCAGCTGGGCGACGAGCTCTCGCATGTGGGCGACGACCAGGATTCGCGCGTTCGGGTCGGCGGCGAGGTGGCGGCGGATCACCTCACCACCGATCACGGTCTTGCCCAGCCCGGTCGCGAGTTCCAGTAGCGCGGTCCCCCGTCGTTCGAGGTCGAGTCTCAACGCTTCCGTCGCCTGGATTTGGTACGGCCGCAAGGCGTACGGACTGTGCACGGTGTCCGGCATCGCTCTGCCGATTTCGGCGAGGGTCGCCCCGTGCCACAACGCGATGTCGATGCCCACACTCTTGAGCGCCTGGCGGCGCTCGGTCGCGGCTTGGTTGATGTCGGTGTTGGTGACCAGCACCGACTTATCGGCACGGTAACGGGCACGCGCGCGCTCGAGATCGTCGACGCCCGCACGATCGACGCGTCCATTGGCCTTCCATTTGCACTGGAAGACCCACTGCTCGCGATCTCGCACCGCGAGCAGGTCGGCGCCGTGGTCGCCAGCGCCGTCGATCATTCGAACGTCGCTGAAGCCGAGGTGCCACAGCGCGCGTTCGACCGCGTGCGGCAGTCCCGCTGGACCGCCACGCAGGAGTTCGTCCGCCGTCAGGAAACCGGCGTTCACTGTTCCTCCGAGAGCTCGTCGGCGAGCAGTCGAATGCTCAGCCGCGTGCGTTCGAGCTGACTCGGAAGGCTCGCCGGGACCACCGTGGCCAGGTCCGCCAGGTAGCCGACGATCCGCGCCACACTCAGTCTCCGTGCGCCCAGCGAGTTCACGCCCTCGTGTAGCCCCTTGAACACGAGGCCGTCCATGAATGCCTCCGGCCACGCCTCCACGAGCCTGACGAGGAACAGCGCCGGGACATGCAGCAGGAACTCGGCTTTGGTTCCCAGGTCACTGGTTCGCGCGACCCGCCCCTCGGCCACCATCGCGATCTCGGTGGAGGTCAGCTCGTCTGGGGTGAGGTACTGGAAGGCGCGCTCGGGATCACCCGTGGCGTCGACCGCCCTCGTCATTCGCTGTCGGATGTTCGCGAGCAGCTCCTGCGCCTCGGCCCCGACTGCCTGGGGATCCAGAGCGGTGTCGGGCAGGGAACTCTCCCGAATCGCGGCGATGATCTGGGAGTGGCTCCATTCGCAGTCGTTCCTCACCTTGAGCAGGACCGCGAGTTCCACGAGCAGCAGGTCGGCCGGATCCATGCCGAATCGCTTGAGCACCACGTGCTCCAGGTCGAGGAAGGCGGTGAACGTCATTCCACGCCGCTGGTCCAGGAGAACGGGAGTCGGGTTCCCGTTGTCATCGACGAGTTCCCCAGCGGTGAGTCGCCGGGCCTCGACCTGTGCGTACCCGATCTCGGGGCAGCCGAGCGACTTCGTCAGGGTCGGGTACACGGTGGAGTCCTTCATGTACCGGGCGATTCGCTCCTGACGCGTCTCCCGACTCGATGTCCCCGTCGTGGCCTCACCGGCGAACGTCGTCGGTGCCGACGTGGCCGGCGACCGAGCCTCGCTGGAGGGCACCACCCCGAGCGCTTCGAGCACAGCGGCGGTGTCCGCGCCATCGGGCGTGCTCGCCTCCGCTTTCCCCGCTTTCTCACCGCGCTTGGCGGCCTCGTAGTCGAGAACGGCCTGCCACCACAGCTCGTCTGACTGGTACTCGGCCTTCCCGTTTTGGAACTCCCGCCCCCACGCGCGGGTCACGGCATGGATCGGCCCCTTGCCGTTCGGGTCACCGGGCACGAGGTAGCGCTCGCCCGCGTCGTTTCGACGGTAACCCTTCACCAGTCGAGCGAGGGGGCTGTGGTTCTCCGCGTATCCGGCCTCCTTGGCGCGCTGCGGGAGCAACGGGCCGACGCCGCGCAGGATCTCGATCGCCGACCTCCAGCTCCGATCGTCGTATTCGAACGCGTTCTTCTGATACGCCACGGGCACGTGATCGAGGTGGATCTCCCCGATGATCCTGCCACCCTGGTGCGCCAACTCCACGGGGTACTCGGGCTCCTCGTTGCCCAACTCGCCGTTGGGGTTACGCCACGAGAAGATCCGCTTGTCCCAGCGCAGGATCTTCCTGCCGTTGCGCAGGAAGTCGATCCCGAACTCCTTCTTGTCCAGGTACCGCTGGATGCCCAGCCACCCGTGCACTCGCCGCTCTCGGACCGTGACCCTGCTACTCCCGCAGGCCTCGCATTCGCGTTGGCCGGGCATCTGCCACTCACCACAGTCCGAGCAGGCGAGACCGTCCTCGAGCTTTGTGTCGATCTCGATGTAGGCCGGGATCCGCTCCTTCCTGTTGTAGAGAACCGATCGGTCATCCGACCATCGGCAGTGCCGGACCGGCTTGACGCGGATCCCGCCGATGGTCAGCTCGAATGGCCTGTTCTCGAGGATCCAGGAGTACACGCCCCCGAGGTGATTGCGGAGGTTGGCGCCGTTCTTGCTCAGCCAGATCGCGCGCTCGGCTTTCAACCGACTGATGATGATCCGGGTGCCGTGCTCGTTCGGGTCGGCCTTCGGCTCGACGATGTCGTCAGCTTCGAAGTCGTCGTTGATGCGGTCCAGGTCGATGTCGACGCCGATCCACTCGGGATCGCCTTGACGGGTTGTCAGCACCCGGGTTCGGCGGCCGAGCCGCGCGGTCGCCACGTTGAAGCCCATGCCGAAGAGACCGAGCTTGTCGTGTGCGTCATTGCCCGACCAGCCGGCCCGTACGGCGCGCTCCAGCCGATCTCGGTCCATCCCCTGCCCCGTGTCCTTCACGACGAGCTCGCCGCTGGGCGAGGAGGGGAGGTGCACGCTGACGTGGTATCCGCCCGCCCACGGGATTCCGGCTCGGAGGATCTCGGTGAAGTCGTCCAGTGAGTTGTCGACGAGCTCCGCGATGCACTGCCATTCGTCGAACTCGATCTCGCCGAGCATTCGCAGTACGCGGGCGGACGGGGTGATCTTCATCGTGCGGGTTCCTCCTGAACCGGGTTTCACGCGCGCTTCTACCGCCGATGCCCTGTCGTGTTTGGACCTAGGTCGATCGTCCGACATGTTGGGGAGTCGGGGTGTTGAGCAGCGAGCTTAGACGGTGCCACCGACAAGTTGGACACCGGCCGCCCCGTGATGGCGGTGCTGGAAGGCGTTGCGCGCCTGCGGATTCCGTTCGATGTTCGAGGTCGACCGACCAGTCTCTTTTGCCGTCCACAACGACGCCGACCGCTGTTCCGGGACGAGCGTCCGCCGCCGGTCCCGGGCGCCCGGGACCGGCGGGCCGTGGCGTCGCTCCGGCTACCAGCGGGCACAGGATCGGGCCGATGGCGCCCGCGGCGGTCGACCGTGACCCCCGAACCAACCGCGAGCATTCGTCATATGTTCTCGACCAGCGCTGATTCGCTCGGTAAGCGATATCGACAGGTTCGCGATTCGCACAAACATTCGACCCAACTCCGCGGTATGGTTTGCCCATGCCAAATGAAGCCGCCGCCAACACCGAGCGAACAAGCGTCGAGCTCTTCGCTGGGGGCGGCGGCCTGGCCATCGCGGTTGAGTCCGCGGGGTTCAGACCGCTGTTGTTCAACGAGTTCGCCAAGCGGGCGTGCGAGACGCTGGCCCTGAATCGCGCGAGACCGTTTGATGTGGCGGACTGGCGCACGATCAGTGAAGTCCCCGCTAAGGGCGAGCGTCCTCCACTGGTGGTGGGCGACGTCACCAAGGTGAATTTCGAGTACCTGAGGTTCAGCGAGGTGGATGTGCTTGCGGGCGGACCACCCTGCCAGCCGTTTTCCCTGGGCGGTGTCGGGCACGGTGATGAGGACGACCGCAACGGCTTCCCACACATGTTCCGCGCCGTCAGCGAGATTCGACCGAGGGCTGTGATCTGCGAGAACGTCCGTGGCCTGCTCCGCCCCTCGTTCTCACCGTATTTCGACTACATCAAGCGCGAGTTGGCGCTCCCGCACGTGAAGCGCGCTGAGGGGGCGCACTGGAGCGACCACGATCGGATTCTCCGACGCGAGGCGAGGTCGCGGCGCGTACCCGATGACGAGAGGTACGACGTCGCGCATTTCGCGGTGAACGCGGCCGACTACGGTGTCCCGCAGATCCGCAATCGGGTCATCGTTGTCGCCTTCCGGCGGGATGTCGGCGTCGATCTCGGTCGCTACGCCAGCCTTGTCGCGCCGACGCACAGCGAGGCGATCCTGTTCGAGGACATGATCAGCGGCGGCTACTGGGATCGCCATGAGAAGGGGCCGAGGGACCCTGTGCGTCGCCGGGTGATGGAGCGGATCCCACGAGATCGGCCGTTGCCGATCGACCGCCCGCGCCTGGATCCATGGCGAACGCTCAGGGACGCGGTGCTCGGGACCGACGGGCAACTGCCGTTGCCCGACATCCCCGATGAACGACTCGACCGGACCGAGTTCGAACCGGGCCGCTTCACGCACCACGTTGGTTGGCCGGACGCGCGCGTGTACCCGGGGCACACCCCCAACGAGCTGGACAGACCGGCGAAGACTGTCAAGGCCGGGGTCCATGGTGTTCCCGGTGGGGAGTCCGTCATGCTCCGCGATGACGGTACCCACCGCTACATGACCGTTCGCGAGACCGCGCGGGTGATGACCTTCCCCGACAGCTGGGAGCTGGCCGGGCCCCGCGGGGAGAAGATGCGCCAGCTCGGCAACGCCGTGCCGGTCCAGTTGGGGAAGGCGTTCGCGGACGCCATCGCCACGGTCTTGGACGAAGCCAAGCCAAAGGGATAGACCATGGTCGCAGGGATATGGAAGGGCGAGCGTCCACCCGATCGGGCGTGGAGATGCCCACCCAACCTCAGTCGGCGAGCTCGCGCGGTCGAGCAGGACCGAGCGGCCGGAGGTCGCGTCCACCGACTCGTCACCACGGGCGACGGCCGGGTGGCGTGCGCGTCGATCGAGTTGAGGGTGTTCCCCGGTACGCGCCGCATTCGCGCCTATGTGCGGTGGTCCGACCGCGGCAAGTGCCCGACGAGGTATCTCGGCGAGGTGGACGCGGCCACTCGGCGGGAGAATCTCCAGCGGGCGTGGCGCCTGGTCGCCGAGAAGGGGGTGCTCCCCCGACCATCGGAGACTGCGGGCTCATGGGCGTCCACACCGGCCGTGCGGGCGGTGATGCGCGCGAACCGCAGTCGCGATACCGGCCCCGAGCTCGCGCTGCGCGCGTCCCTCCGAGCGCTCGGGTTCGGTTATCGCGTCGACGCGCCCCCGCTACCGGGGCTCCGACGCCGCGCCGACATCGTGTTCCTCGGCGCGCGGGTGGCCGTCTTCTGCGACGGCTGTTACTGGCACGGGTGCCCAGAGCACTACCGCCCCTCGCGGGCGAACAGCGACTTCTGGAGCTCGAAGATCGACGGGAACCGCGCGCGCGATCGGGATACCGACGACAGGCTGTCCGACGCGGGTTGGGTCTCGATCCGAGTGTGGGAGCACGAGGACCCGAATGAGGCCGCAGATCGAATCGCTGATGTTGTGATTGCCCGCAGGATGGGGGTCGGGGGCGCGGAGTAGCGGTGGGCGTCACGACGCTCGTCGGCATCTCGGCTCAGGAGTGAGCGCCACCGACGAGCCGAGCTGATTGCCTTGCGCCCCGCATCAGTGCCCTGGCGCTCGACGCGGTCCGCCACGACCGTATCCGGGCCCGCACCGGCTGCGACCTGATCGCGTTAGCCGAGATCCGCGCTATGCAGCAACACATCTGCGATCAGACCGACCCCGACCTACTCACCACCGCACGCCTGGCCCGCTACCGCGACCGCCTCCACCACCACCACGATACCAACATCCCCACAACACTCACGGTTGTATGAGCCGAACTCGGCCAACCCGATCGTGCGGAAACCCTCGCCCGCACCATCCCCGACCCGGAGAAGCAGGCCGACGCACTCGTTGCGGTCGCGACCGCGATCGCGCAAACCGACCCCGAACACGCCGAAGCGATCGCGCATTCCATCACCGCCCCATACCAACGGGCCCTGGCACTCCGTGAAGTCGTGATCGCGACCGCGAAGTCCTATCCCGACCGCTCGGTCCGCCGCGCCGAAGCGGTCGCGCCGCAGCATCACCCACCCGGAACAACAGGCATTGGCACTCCGTGAAGTCGTTTTCGCGACCGCGAAAACCGATACCGAACACTCCGAAGCGTTGGTCCGCACCATCACCAATCCGGAACAACAAGCATGGGCACTCCGTGATGTCGTCACCGCCATCGCGAAAACCGACCCCGACCAGACGCAGGTCTCCGATCGCGTCGTGTGTTCGCTGCGCAACCCAACAGTGAGACCGGTCGTAAGCCCTCCGTACAAGCGAAGTAGGCGTCTTCTTGCACTCGCCTGGTATGTCATCAGTTGGGAGATTCCGGTTTCCGCACTGCCCGTTGTCGACCCGACGGCTCTCCGCGCCTTGCTGATCGAATCGTGAGCCATCCGGGGCCGCGATCAACTGGCCCGAGACGAGCCGACCCCCGCCTACAGCTGGTAATCGGCTTCTATAACCAGCCGCCCACCCGAAACCCGCAGGTCAGCCCCGTTCCCATGTTCGATGTGCCCCGCCGAGGGCACAACGTTCTTGCAGGTCAGGCCGTTGCCTCATGCGGTGCGACGGCCCCAGAACCCCAGAACACGAATACCCCGTGCACCCGACTCCCCGCCTTGAACTCGAAGGCGATCACTCGTCCGTCGTCGCTCTCGATGACCGAGTCGACTTCGTCACCTGATCCGATGCGGAAGTGTCCGACTGTCACCGGCCCATCCCACCAGCTGATCTGCTCGAGAACCTCTCCGACGGCGAAGGTTTCAACGAGATGACCGTATTCCGACAGCGCGGCGGGTCACTGCATGCGACCGCGACCCTTCCGGCGGGCCGACGAAGCGCGACCGGCATTCCTCCCGCTGTGATGTGGTGCGCGTAGTCGTCCCGCGACGTGGTGGAAGTGTGTTCTCTGTCCGGCAGTGCGATGCCCCTGAGCAGATTTGTGTACGAACTCTCCACTCGCCCGGCCGATTTCACTTTGGGACAGGGCAGCACGTCAACGCTTTCCGCTCGTCCGTTCAATGCCTGTCCGAAGCGAGTAGCGTGCTCGTACCGACAGTGCGTGGCCCGTTGAGGACCACCACCGGCTCCTCGGTCATCCGCGTGTGAACGACCGCCGTCAGCCGTCGGTGAGCTATCCCGATGAATGTGACATCCCTACAGCTAGTGGGACGTTTTCTTCCGCGTTTGCAGAAGTTGTTTTCCGCATTTTCGCGGATCTTCTTCCACATTCGCACGCGGATGTTTCCGAACTCCTGGACATTATCCTGAACGATCGCAGTGCCGTGAGGAAAGGATCTCCATGCGAGCCATGCACAGCACCGAAGCACGTCAGAACTGGTCTGAAGTACTGGATGCGGCCACCGAAGACAACGACGAAGTCGTTATTACTCGGTCCGGCGGGAAGGAGCCCGCCGTGGTGATCTCGCTGGCCGCATACAACTCTTTGAAAGAGACCGCCCACATCCTGTCTACCAGAGCTAACAGCCGGCGCCTGCTCGAGTCGATCGCGAACTTGGAATCAGGCAGGGTGGAAGCCCACGAACTGATCGAACCCGAGGACAACGACGAGTGAGTCGCAAGGTGGTGTTCGACGCCAATGGGCGCGAGGACTACAGCGGATGGCTCGCCCGTGACCGGAGGTTGCTCGGCAAAGTCAACCGCCTGATCGAGGATATCCGGCGCAACGGCAACGCTGAGGGCATCGGCAAGCCGGAACCGTTGCGGCACAACTTGGCCGGACTCTGGTCACGGCGGATTACCGACGAACATCGGTTGATCTACGTAGCCGACGATGACAACGTGACGATTGTTGCCTGTCGTCACCACTACGACGACTGAACGCCCGCGAGGCCACCTGGAGACAGGGGCTCGAATGTTTATCGAGTTGTCCGCTCGCCACACATCGGACCGGCGAGGTGGACGGCTGACTGATCGGTTGCTTCCGCATGGTCGACCAACAGGGTGTCAACGAGCCCAACAAGGCCAGCGGGTGACATGATCGATTGCACAGCAACGATTTTCGAGTCTCGGTGAGAGTGCTCGCCCGCCTACCTGTGGCGTGCCACGTCCTCGCACAGGATGCTCGGCCACCGCGCGAGATCGTCCGGCGTGCGCGCGATCTCCATCGTGGCCTTCGGCAGCAGACCAACCAACGCCTCCGCGGTCGACACCGGATGCCCAGGGTCATCGATCCAGGCCAACACCGTGGTCGGCACCTCCATCGCGGCGATCGCCTCGGGCGCGGGCAGGTCGCTCATCGCAGCGCCGCGGAACAGCGAGGGCAGCAAGTGTTCGGCCACATCCGGACCGGTTTCCGGCGTGCCGACGGTGGCGGGCGGGCGCGGCGCGGTGAGGTCGGCGTCGAGGAAGGCGGCGAGTCCTTGCTCCTCGATCAGGCGGGCGTTCTTCCGGTAGATGTCGGCCTTCGCGGCGCGGGTGTGCCAGGCGGTGGCGGGGACCAGCAGCGTGAGGCCCGCGAATCGGTCGGGGTCGAGGACGGCGGCGTGCAGCAGGGTCCCGGTGCCCATCGAAGGGCCGACACCGTGCACCTTCTCACCGGGGAACCAGTTGTCGAGCAGCTTCAGGAGGTCATCGGCAAGGACGGGCCAGCGATAGTCCTCGGGGACGGTACGACCCGTCGAGTGGCCGTGGCCGCGCGCGTCGTAGCGGAGCAGTCGGGTTCCGCTGAGTCCGCGGCCGAGATCGAGGTCCATCAGCCGGTCACGATGACGGCTGGAGGTGAGGCCGTGGAGTTGGACGACGGGGTGGCCACCCTCGTCGCTGAGTTCGACATCGAGGTCGGCGCCGGGAACGCGGAAGGTCGGCACGGTGGCTCCAGGGTGCTGGTGAGACGGCGAGCGCTCGGGAACGCCTAGGATACCGTCATGCGGCTGACAAATGTCGCGCACCTGCGCCTGCCGTTCGGCCGCCTTTCGGGCTTCGATGTCATCACGGGTCGGGTGGGCCGGTCGCTTCCCGTCTCCTTCGACCAGCGACGACACGTCGGCGCGGGCGACCGGGCGGGATCCTGGATGGCGTTGTCCTTCAGGCTCTCCGCGCCGGTACTGCCCGACGAACTCGCGACCGCCTGGTTGGCGGTGATCGAACGGCACGGCACGCTGCGCTCGGTCTTCGTGCCGGGCGAGGACGGCGAGCCTCGGCTGCACGAGGTCGATATTCTCCCCGCCGGTTGGGTCGAGCATGTGATCGCTCCGGGGCAGGCGGTCAACGACGCGCTCCGCGCGGTGCTCGACCAGGCTTGTTCACCGTACGGTCGTCCGTCGCACCGACTGTGCGTGCTCGAGACCGCGATGGGGCCGACGGTGGTGATCGCCGCCGACCACTCGCACGTCGACATGTGGTCGATGCTGGTGATCGCGCGCGATCTGCTCGCCGCGCTGGCCGCGGTGCAGAAGGGTGGTTCGCCGTCGTTGCCGCCCGCACCCGCGTTCGCGGAGCACACCCGTGCGATGCGGGACCGTCCGCCCGCGCCCCCCGAGGTGCACCGCCGGTGGGCGGAGGTGCTGGCGGGCAGCGGCGGTGTGATGCCGCAATTTCCGCTGTCGTTGGGTGAGGCGACGTTGCAGGAGGAGCGCGTGGAGGTGCGCGACGTCCTCGACGTCGACGACAGCGCCGCGTTCTCGGCGCAGGCCCGCGACGACGGGGTCTCGACCTTGGCGCTGGTGGTCGGGGCGATGACCGAGGTGACCCGCGAGTTGGCGGGCACCGCACTGCGGGCCGTGTTCCCTGTGCACAGCCGGTACGACACCACCTGGCACGACTCGGTGGGGTGGTTCATCACCAACTCGGTGCTCGAGTCGGCCGACTCGGATCCCCGTGCCAGCGCGGAGGCGGTGAAGGAAGCCGTCCGGATGGGGTCCTGGCCACTGGCGGACATCCTGCGTCCGTGGGGCGGAATGCCCGAAGCGCCGGGGATGTTCGCGATTTCGTGGCTTGACCTGCGCCGACTACCGGTGCGAGTCGACGCGACCGGTTTGGAGGCGCAGTACGTCGGCGCGACGATTCGGACCGACGGCGTGATGCTCTGGTTCGTCCTCGACGAGGCGGGCCTGCATCTGCGCTGCCGGTACCCGGACACTCCCGAGGCCAGGCGGCACGTCGGCGGCTGGCTGGACACGCTGATCGCCCGGCTGCAATCACGGGCGCGGGCTTCGGTCGGCGGTCGACTCCGGCTCGGCGATCGGGTCTATCGTGTGCAGCGGGCGGCGCGTGCCGATGTCCCCGCGCTGGTCGCGCTGCTCTCCGACGACGAGATCGGCGGTGCCCGTGAGGGTTCCGAGATCGCCCGCTACGAGGAGGCGTACGACGCCGTCACCAGGGACGCCTCGCACTATCTGGCGGTGGTCCGGGACGAGGCCGACCGAATCGTCGGCACCATGCAGCTCACCATCATTCCGGGGCTTTCCCGCAGCGGCACCACCCGCCTCCAGATCGAGGGAGTACGGGTCGCCGCCTCGCAACGCTCACGCGGTATCGGAACCGCGATGCTCGAATGGGCGCACGACCACGGCAGACACCGAGGTGCGACACTCGCGCAGGTGACCACGGATCGGGTTCGCGAGCGAGCCCACACGTTCTACGCGCGGCTCGGGTACGGCAACAGTCACGTCGGGCTCAAGCGGGCACTCTGACCGGCGCCCGCAGACGTCCCTTCAGCGACGCGCCGCACGCAGACGGGCCACTGCCTCGTCCGGAACGATCTCCCTGGGAACGAAGAAACCGCGGGTACCCACCGGTTGGAGGAAGACCACGCCCCCGCTGACGATCACCCGCTTGATGTCGACGTAGCGATTGGTGACCTGGCCACTGCTCTGATGCAGTTCCATCGCGTCGGCGGTGTAGCGGGCCGACATCCGCTGTCCCGGACCGGCGATCGCGAGAAACGCGGGATCCACCCTGGCCAGTTGGACACCGGTGATCAGCGCGACCACAACCAGTTCGAAGGCCAGCACGACGAGGAACGCGCCCAACATCTCGCCGATCTTCGCGTCTCCCCCGTTGGACGTCATCGCGATCGTGCCGCGCACGAGCAGGAACGCGGGCAGGGCGAGCAGGAATCCCCATTTGCTCGGCAGCCGCCAGGTGATCAGCGCTCGGCCGCGGGTCAGTCGCCGCGCGGTGTTCTCGTCGCAGACGTAGGTCACGTCGATAGGCTGGTCGGGACGGGATTGCGCGAAGCCACCGTGTTGACCCGAAAACCCCTGCTGCTGTTGCGGATAGCCCGGATGACCGTATGCCGGTTGCGGCGCGTAGCCCTGGGGATGACTCGGCGGCGGCGCGAACCCCTGCTGCTGCCCCTGTGGTGGATACCCCGGCTGGCCCTGTCGACCATATGGCTGTTGCGGATACACGATCTCCCCCTTCGAACGTAGACGCCTTGCAATCTACCTTCACCTGCGGACAGGGCATCGACGGCAGTCGCGACCGCAGTTGGTTGACACTGCAACCACTTTCGAGCACCGACGGGCACATTCCCTTCGGCGCAATGTGCGCCCACGACACGGGGCAGGCGAATATTCGCTGGCGGCAACCAGCCCGGACACGGGATCATTGGTCACCTGCATCGTTCGTTGATTCGAGACGACAGGGGGATCATGCAATCGCGTGCGACGGCGACCAAACTGGTGCTGCGTTTATACGGCCGGGAGATGGCCGCCCGTAAGACCATCACGATTCCGGCGCTGCTGGCGCCTGCACTCGGCAATATCTGCAACCTGTACATAGCACCGCTGATCGTCGCCATGATGGTCAGCCGGGTCGCGGCGACCGGGGATACCGGCTTCGGCGCGTCGGGTTCCTACATTCTCGCCTTCGGCGGAGCCTTGTTTCTCGCTGAACTGCTGTGGCGCATCGGGATTCACTGCCTGAACCGGGTCGACGCCTACGGCATCGAGCACCTGTACGTGGTCGCCATGGACGAATTGCTCGCGAAGGACGCGGCCTTCTTCCACAACAATTTCGCCGGTTCGCTGACGAAGCGCTCGCTCAGCTTCGCGGCTCGCTTCGAACAGTTCGTCGACACCCTCGCCTTCGAGATCATGGCGGCGCTGGTGCCGCTGATCTTCGCCTCGGTGGTGTTGTGGCACTACAACCCCGTGCTGGTCGTCGTACTGATGGGGATGATCGTGGTGACCGCGCTGGTCATCACCCCCTTGGTCCAGCGCCGCCAGAAACTCGTCGACGACCGCGAGGCGGCCATCGCGCGGGTTTCCGGACATGTGGCCGACAGCCTGGCGAATATGCAGGTGGTCCGCGCCTTCGCCGCCGAACCGCAGGAGGCGGACGAACATCGGCGGCGCGTCGCCTCGTCGCGACGAAAGTCGTTGCGCTCCTGGGATTACGCGAACCTGAGAATAGACACATTGGTGGCGCCGCTGCTGGTGCTCACCAATGTGATGGGGCTGCTGATCGCGGTGGGCCTCAGCGGCGACAACATGGGGGTGGAGGCCATCGTGGTGGCATTCACCTACTACTTCAACGCCACCGGGATCATGTTCCGGTTCAATCAGATCTACCGACGGCTGGAGACCGTGCTCACCGAGGCCGCGCAGTTCACCGAACTACTGCTCGACGAGCCGAAGGTACTCGACGTCGCGCGTCCGGAACCCCTGCGGCCCAATGGGTTCGACGTGCGGTTCGAAACGGTGAACTTCACCCACGCGGGTGCGCGGCAACTGTTCCACGGATTGGACCTGCACGTGCCCAGCGGCGCCAAGGTGGGCCTGGTCGGACGATCCGGCGGGGGCAAGACCACCATCACCCAACTGCTGCTGCGGTTGATGGATCTGCAATCCGGAACCATCCGCATCGGCGGACAGGACATCGCCCGGCTGCGGCAGGCGGATCTGCGCAGTCTGATCGCCTACGTGCCGCAGGAGCCGGCCATGTTCCACCGGACCCTGAGCGAGAACATCCGGTTCGCGCGCCCGGAAGCCACGGACGAGGAGATCCTGCGGGCCGCCGAGGCCGCCCACGTCACCGAATTCGTGGACGCGCTCCCGGAGGGCATGGACACGCTCATCGGCGAGCGCGGCGTGAAACTCTCCGGCGGCCAGCGCCAGCGGGTCGCGCTGGCCAGGGCGATCCTGCGCGACGCACCCATCCTGCTCTTGGACGAGGCGACCAGCGCACTCGACTCGGAAAGCGAATCACTTGTGCAGCAAGCACTCTGGGATTTGATGGACGGCCGCACCGCGCTGGTCGTCGCGCACCGACTGAGCACCGTGGCCGGAATGGACCGGCTGGTGGTGCTCGACCACGGGCGAATCGTCGAGGAGGGAACGCACGAGCAACTGCTGTGCACGCAAGGAGCGTACGCACAGTTGTGGCGACACCAGTCGGGCGGATTCCTGGGCGAGGACGTGGTCGCCCGTTGATTTCCGCGCCATCACATCGAGGAGCAGGACGCCGGCGCAACAACTCGCCCCGGAAAGCCTGGAGAGCGGCGGCACCCGCTCGAACGGTCTATCTCCGGACCGGCACCAGCGTCAGAACGGAGTCGAGCTCTAGGAAGTCATCGACGTTGGCGGTGTAGAGAGGAAGATCGTTCGCCGACGCGATAGCCGCAATCAGCAGATCCATCCTGCGCGGCTTAGGATTCCGACCTGCCGCGACGACTAGTTTGGCCATTGTCGCGAATCGACGTGCCGCAGCCGAGCACAATGGCAGCGCGTCGAATGTGTGCTCGACCTCGAGTAAACGCTCCGTGCGAAAGGCCGATGTTTTCGAATTGTCGGCCAAGGCGATACCGAGTCCGAGTTCGGCAACCGTAACCGTGCTGATTCGCGGACGCACCGGAAGATCTGCGTCATCGATCCGCGCGATATTGATGAGAACGCACGTATCGAGCAGACCTTCAGGATGCCGGTCGGTCCGCGCATCAATCATCGAGACGATCCTCGCCGAACACGGCGTCGATTTCCGCACGCTCCTCAGCCGCAGTGCCTGCCGCCGCGAAACGTGCGAACCGCGCTTTCAAGTCGGCGGTCGTGACATCCCGTTTCGCACGGATCGGACGTAGCTCCCCGACCGGGTGCCCGTTGCGGGTAATGATGAAATCGTCACCCGCCTCGAGCGCGTCCATCACACCCGCGCTGCCGTTGCGCAACTCTGCTTGCGTGATCGTCCTGGTCATCGCTCCAGGATAGCAACGCATGCTATCCACCGCTATAAGCCCGAGAGCTGAGCAGGTCTGCTATGGGCAGCCCGGCCGGTCAGGTTGCCGCGGAGCTTGCCGATTGGACGACACCGAGTTGCTGCATCATCCCGAGCGCGTCCCAGCATCCCCAGCTCTCGACGATCTTGCCGTCCTGGAAGCGGGTGATGGTAATTCCTTGCACGACTGCGGATTTGCCGGTCGCGTGCATACCCATCATCTCGCCGTCATTGGTTCCGGTCCCCGTCCATCGGGTGGTGACGAAATCGCCTTCGGCGATCTGTTCGTTGACCAGGAACCGTTGATCCGAGAACGCGGCGAGATACATCTGCGCGAGTCGTTTGAAGCCCTCGGGGCCGTGGGTATCGGCGAACGGGTTCTGTGGATCGTGGTCGATGTAGTCGGCCGCTATCACCTCGTCGAATACATCGAGATCTCGCATGTTCCACGCGTCGAAGACACGCTTGGCGGCGGCCTTGTTCTGCTCCGACATGGGGTTTCCTATCTATTGCCGAACCGGCGAAGGCGGCTCGTAGTCGCTCCAGGCAGCATCTACGGTGCCCGGCGTTGATATGGCTCGCGGGCCGCGATGCCGACGGTGAGTCCAGGGCGCCACAGCCCGGCATGGGGGACGCCGTAATCACCGAGGATGACCGTCCGAATGTCGTCGGCGGGCGTCCAGCAACCCACCGATCACAAACCTTGAAGCCGGTATACACAGTCATTGTGCGCCTCTTTCCCGCGCAAGGTAAGGGGTCGACATCAGCATGTCTGTGACACCGTGCCCACCCCCCGGATCGGTGCGGGAAAGAGCGACGGTCTCGCGGAGGTGACAGCGACGAAACATCCTGGCTATCGGGGGTTCGTAGAGTTGCGCGATCGGGTTCAGCACGCGGATGCGGAGCCGCATCGGGCAAGGGGTAGGACAATGACTGGAAACCGCGTACGGATCGAGGCGATCAGAGCCGTCGAAGCGTATGTGCCGCCGGCGATGAACGCCGACGAATCGGAAACGCCGGGTGAGATTTTCGGTGACAACGTGTTCAACGTCGCCGTGATGCAGAAACGGTTGCCGAAGTCGGTGTACAAATCGGTGGTCGCCACCATCGAACGCGGGGCGCCGCTGGATCCGATGGTTGCCGACGCGGTGGCGGCGGCGATGAAGGATTGGGCCCTGGAGAAGGGCGCGACCCACTACGCACACGTCTTCTATCCGCTGACCGGGCTCACCGCGGAAAAGCACGACAGTTTCCTCGAGCCGCTGGCCGACGGTTCCGCGCTGGCCGAATTCGCCGGCAAGACGTTGATCCAGGGCGAACCCGATGCCTCGAGCTTTCCGAACGGCGGGCTGCGCAATACCTTCGAAGCGCGCGGCTACACCGGCTGGGATGTGACGAGTCCCGCGTATGTGCTGGAGAATCCGAACGGCAATACCCTCTGCATCCCCACGGTTTTCGTCTCGATGACCGGTGAGGCGCTGGACCACAAGACTCCGTTGTTGCGTTCGCAGCAGGCGATGGGTCGGCACGCGATGCGGATTCTGAAACTCTTCGGTCACGAGAATCCGGCGCCCGTGGTCTCCTTCTGCGGGCCCGAGCAGGAGTACTTCCTGATCGACCGGCACTTCTTCCTCGCCCGGCCCGATCTTCTCAATGCGGGGCGCACCCTGTTCGGCGCGAAGCCGCCGAAGGGCCAGGAGTTCGACGACCACTACTTCGGTGCGATCCCGGAGCGCGTGCTCGGTTTCATGATGGACACCGAACGGGAGCTGTTCAAACTCGGCATTCCCGCCAAGACCAGGCATAACGAGGTCGCGCCGGGGCAATTCGAGATCGCCCCGATGTTCGAACGCGGCAATGTCGCGGCCGACCATCAGCAACTGTTGATGACGACGTTCAAGACGGTCGCCAAGAAACACGGTATGGAGTGCCTGTTCCACGAGAAGCCTTTCAGCGGCGTGAACGGCTCCGGTAAACACGTCAACTTCTCTGTCGGCAACGCCGAACTCGGCAGCCTGCTGGTGCCGGGCGACACTCCGCACGACAACGCGCAATTCCTGGTGTTCTGCGCCGCGTTCATCCGAGCGGTGCACAGGTACGCCGGGCTGCTTCGCGCCTCGGTCGCCTCGGCCACCAACGATCATCGGCTCGGAGCGAACGAGGCTCCGCCCGCGATCATTTCGATCTTCCTCGGTGACCAGCTGGCCGATGTCTTCGAGCAGATCGCGAAGGGCGCGGCGACCTCGTCGAAGGGTAAAGGCTCCCTCATCATCGGCGCCGACACCCTGCCGGTGCTGCCGACCGATCCGGGCGACCGCAACCGCACCAGTCCATTCGCGTTCACCGGCAACAGATTCGAATTCCGGGCGCCGGGCTCGATGCAAACCGTCAGCGTTCCGATCGTCACGCTCAACACGATTCTGGCCGAGTCGCTCGACTACATCGCGACCGAACTCGAAACCGCGGTCACCGACGGGACACCGTTCGACACCGCCGTGCAGAATCTGCTCACCGCGATCATCACCGATCACGGCAAGGTCGTGTTCAACGGTGACGGATATTCCGATATGTGGCAGCAGGAGGCGGCGACCCGCGGACTGCCGAATCTCCGGACCACCCTCGACGCTCTGCCCGAGCTGATCACCGATTCCGCGATCGAACTGTTCGAGAAATATCAGGTCTTCAACGGCCGGGAAATGCACAGCCGCTACGAGATCGGGCTAGAGCAATACGCCCTGACGATCGGCGTGGAGGCACGGCTGACCCTCGAGATGGGCTCGACGACCATCCTGCCCGCCGCGATGCGGTACCAGACCGAGGTGGCCCAGAACATCGCGGCACTCACGGCAGCCGGATTCCCGGCCGACACCGACATGCTGAAGGAAGTGTCCGCACCGCTGACCGACCTGCGAACAGCATTGAGTTCACTCGCCGACGCACTCGCCCAGCACCCCGGCGGCTCCGCCTACGACGAAGCGGAACACGCCCGCGACAGTCTGCTGCCCGCGATGGCCGCGGTCCGCGCGGCCGCGGACACCCTGGAGTCGGTGGTCGCCGACGACCTCTGGCCGCTGCCGACCTATCAGGAATTGCTGTACGTCCTCTGACCCGGCCGGGCACCTCAGTCGATGGTGGGGCGCCCTGATCGGAGCCCGCTCGCCGCGAACATTCGCGGCGGGCGGGACGACTCCACCGTGCCGCTGCTGGGCGGTCCCAGATCGCCTCGGGCGGCGGCAGTTCGGAATCCGCGCGCGGCAACATACTGATCGTCGGTGACGTTTCGGCACACCCGGATTCGCGGATCCGATCTCAATCTTCCTCCGTAGCAGCACAACTCGACAGGAAGCAGAAATCGGTAGGTGGGACGAATTCCTGAACCGATGCGACCGGGCCGGAACCCGAAGGGGATCCGGCCCGGAATCTCACCGTCGGATCAGCGAGCGTTGCTCGTACAGACGACCTCGACGATCTTCGCGCCGCTCAGGTCGACGGAGCCGAAGGCGGCGAGTTGCGCCGTCGGGGTGATCTCCGTCAGTCGGCGATAGGCGGCACGCTCGGCCTCGGCGCGGTTCGGACCGGACCCTACGGCCACACCCTCTTTACTCTCGACCAGCGCACCGCATCCGTTCGCCCACGAGGCCAGCACCTCGCAGTCGGCCGCGCCGCAGTCGGCGATCGCCGCGGCCCTCGCGTCATCGAAGTTCGCCTCGTCGACGCTCGCCCCGTATGTCCACTCGCTGCCGCTCACCGCGATCGCCGCGTAATAGCCGGCGGCGTCCGCGGACCCCGCACCCAGCACAGACCCCACCGCAAGGCTGCTCACCGCGAGGGCAAAGCCGACCCTACCCATGAATCCCATTGAATTATTCTCCCTCTTCGGATGCGCCCCAAAAATTGGAACCAGCGTAATCATTGCCGCTGTCGGCGAATCCGTCCAATGATGGGACGAACAGGACGTCGCCGCACAGGTTCGAAGAACGATCACCGTCGGTGTTGTTACCGGGCTGGCCAGTACGAATGGCACTGTTGGCGACGAGAACTCCGAATCGGGATCAGTGACCGACCTGTAGGGCGATGAACTCCGTGATTGCGATATTCCGCACACCTGCGGTCAGGGGCGCTTTGCCGCAGACCTTGGCGACCGGGTTGCAAACCATGGGGATCAATGGGGGTTGTTCGACCCCGACCTCGGATACCCGGGGCTACGCCGTCGCCCACTTCGCTAGCGAATTCTTACGGAGACGAGACCATGTAGCCGCGCGCATGCGGCAAAATCGGATCCGGAACCAACGATCAGCAGCGTCGAATGCGCAACTTTCTCGACGCTGCTCCCCCGGGAACTCCGGCATCGGCAGATTCGGGCCGAATACTCGGCAGATTCCTACTGGAGAGCCCGGCAGATCCACGGAGAGACAGGCGGCTGAACCACGGCCAACTGCCCGGCAGATCAACGGCCGATATACCGGCAGATCCACGGCGTACAAGTCGGCAGATCCACGGCAACCGCGTACGATATCCGTATGCGACAAGCCGTTGACTACCTGCCTCGCCGCGCTACGGACCTGGTCACCGAGGCTCTCGATGACACTCGAATCGTCATCATCAACGGTGCACGTCAGACAGGCAAGAGCACGCTCGCGGCGCGATGCTTGGGCGACCGCCCGGACACGGTGAAACGTTATCTCGATGACCCACGGACACGAGCCTCCGCAGAGACCGATCCGGTTGCTTTTCTGGATGCTCCAGGGACCATGTTGATCGATGAGGTTCAGCGCGTTCCGGAGTTGTGGCTGGCCATCAAGAACACCGTCGATCGCGACCCACGACCCGGTCGATTCCTACTGACGGGCTCAGCACGACTGCTCGGACTCAGCACACTTCCCGACTCCCTGCCGGGCCGGTCGGAAACCATCGAACTGTTCCCCCTGTCTCAGGGTGAAATACGCGGCGCACCTGATGGATTCATCGATGCGGCATTCAGCGAAGGCAACCGACTGCGAGTCTCACCGTCTGAGTTACGTCGCAGGGACTACTCGAATATCGCCGCTTGCGGCGGATACCCCGAGGCTATTCGGCGATCAGCTCCCCGCCGCCGTGCTCAGTTTTTCAAATCATACCTCGATGACATCATTAGTCGAGATATCCATCAGGTCGCGGATATTCAACGCCATTCCGACATGCGTCGCCTCATCTCCACCCTCGCCGCACAAACCGGCGGGTTGCTCAACTACAGCCGTTTGTCGTCGGACCTCGGGATTCCGACCAGCACGATTCGCGATTACATCGGCCTGTTGGAACTCGTGTATCTGATCCGGCTGATCCCGGCGTGGTCAGCCAATGGGACTACGCGAGCGATCGGCACACCGAAGCTGATTTTCAATGATCCCGGTCTCGCTTCACATCTGGTCACCGGAATTACCAATGATGCGACCACAGGTGGTCTCATCGAGACCTTCGTGCTGGGCGAGCTCGTCCGACAGGTCACGTGGAGCCAGAGCATGGCAAGAATCCACCATTATCGTGACCGCGACCAGTACGAGGTCGACGCGATACTCGAGGATAGCGCGGGCCGCGTGGTAGCCGTCGAGGTGAAAGCCGCGGAAACGATCCGCACCGACGACTTCAGATCCCTTCGAGCCCTGCAACGCCGAATCGGCGATCGGTTCCACGCGGGGTTCGTCCTCTACTGCGGCGACCAGCAGCTCCCGTTCGGCGACGGCCTTTCCTGCCTGCCGATCAGCGCGTTATGGACTACCGGGCCAACGGAGTGAGGGAGGCTTCAGCCGCAAATTCTCATCACTGCACCGCTCCAACAGGGTGGTTTACCGATGACGCGAGATCTCCGACCAGAGTTCGAATCTATCGGTAACCACCCCGATGGCTCGACCGAATCGGTCGAAGACTCGTGCCGATAGAGCTGAGGCGGCCGTCGGTGTGGACGGCCAGGTGGGGCGGGTCGACGGCGAGCCGATTCATCGGGCTACCTCGGCCGGGAAGGCGAGGCCGATACTGCGGACCGTCAGGAGAATCGACGGCTCCGCAAGGATGAGCACTTCGGCGCGGAGGTTCGGCGCATCGATTCCTCTCAGGGGGCGTGAAAAGACCACTGCCGCTGACGTTATGAGGTCGAACGTGCAGAAAGTAGACGCGGGAACAAGTGCCAATGGAACTGGGGCTAGCGTGACGAAAACGGTTCGGCTGCGGCGACCCGTCGACCGCGGCTCGATGCCACGCCAGGCCGTACCGCCAGATCCGGTTGCATTTGACAATCAGTATTCGGGCTGAAGCGAGCCCGAGGCAAAGGGTCGCCAATGGGTTGCCGAAATGGGATAGGCCCGGTCCGCTGGAGCGCGGGCCGGGCCTATCGGATCGAGCGACTGAACACGGTGCCGAGAGAACGATCTTCGCGTCAACCAGTCGAACAGTGCTGGAATTCGAATCGAGCTACGAGACAGCGTCTTTCACGGAATACTGCCGCTCAGTAGCGGCGGGCTCCGGCGAAAGGCATGGAATCGACCGGTGATTCGGTGACGCCGACGCCGTAGGTGGAGGCGTGGATGACCATGCCGTTACCGGCGTAGAGGGCGGAGTGGTCACCTCCGTAGTAGGAGACCAGGTCGCCGGGCTGAAGGTCGTCGCGCGAGACGGGGGTCCCCGCGGCGAGTTGGTCGTAGCTGGTACGCGGGGTGTCGACGCCCGCTTCCGCGTAGGACCACTTCACCAGACCGGAGCAGTCGAAGGTGTCGGGGCCGGTTCCGCCCATGCCGTAGTTGGTGCCGAGCTTGCCGCGCGCGGCCTCGACGGCGATTTCGCCGGAGGTCTTCCGGGGGGCGGCGAACGGGGTTGGCACCATGGGGCGGGCGCCGAGGAGGTCCGCCACGGGCGGCAGTCGGTAACCGAGGATTTCGGTCGGCATGGTGAATTCGAGCGCATCGGCGAACGGCAGACCGGACAGTGCTTCGGCGAACGGGGTACCGCGCAGCGCTTCGGCGAACGGAGTGCCGCGCAGCGCTTCGGCGAACGGCAGGCGGGGCAGCTGCTCGGCGAGGGTCGCGGCCGCGACCGAATGCGCGCCGGCGTCGGCAGGTGGCGCGAGCTGTTCGAACCCGAACGGCGCCGACATGTCGTCGGCGGGACCGGCCGACGGGTACTCCAC